>JALOSK010000054.1 GCA_025458465.1 Sandarakinorhabdus sp.
AAACAGGGGAGATGACGATGCGCGCGATGTGGCTGGCCAGTGCAGGTGTGGCAGCGGTGCTGGTGGCTGGCGCTGCCGTGGCGGCAGAGCCGGCCAAGCCGGACGCCAAGGGTGTCGAAGCCTATTTCAGCGGGCTGAAGTGGCGCAACATCGGGCCGGCGCGCGGCGGCCGATCCATCTCCGCATCCGGCAGCGTGGCGCGGCCCAATGAATATTGGTTCGCGGCCACGGGCGGCGGCCTGTGGAAAACCACCGATGGCGGGGTGTCGTGGAAACCGATGACTGATGGCAAGGTGGACACCGGCGCCTTTGGCGGCGTCGCCGTGTGCGAGGCCAATCCGGATATCGTCTATGCCAGCACCGGGGAAACCCAGCTGCGTGGCAACATCCTGCCCGGCAACGGCGTGTGGAAAACCACCGATGGCGGCAAGACGTGGGCGAAGATCGGCCTGGCCGAGGTGCAGAATTTCAGCCGGGTGCGTATCCATCCCAAGGATTGCGATACGGTGTTTGTCGGTGGTTTCGGCCATTATGGCGCCGAGAACCCTGATCGCGGCGTCTATCGCACCAGGGACGGCGGCAAGAGCTGGACCAAATCGCTGTATCGCGACGCAAGGACCGGCGCTGTGGACATCAGCATCGATCCGGCCAACCCCGATGTGATCTATGCCGCGATGTGGGAGGCCTGGCGCAAGCCGTGGGGCATGTCCAGCGGCGGGCCGGGCAGCGGCCTGTTCAAGAGCACGGACGGCGGCAACAACTGGATGGAAATCACCCGGGCGCCCGGCCTGCCGCAGCAGGGCCTGGTGGGCAAGATCGGCGTGAGCGTCTCGCCGGCCGATCCCAACCGCGTCTATGCCATTGTCGAGCATGAGGCCGCCGGCGGCGTCTATGCCAGCAGCGATGCCGGCAAGACCTGGGAAAAGCGCAACGACAGCCGCGATCTGCGCCAGCGCGCCTTCTATTACACGCGCATCGTGGCCGACCCGAAGGCGAAGGATCGCGTCTATGTGCTGAACGTCGATTTCTTCCGCTCGGATGATGGCGGCAAGACCTTCCCCAGGAAGATCAAGGTGCCGCATGGCGACAATCATGATCTGTGGATCGCCGCCGACAACAACAGCCGCATGGTGCAGACCAACGATGGCGGCGCCAATGTGAGCGTGAATGGCGGGGACAGCTGGACCCGGCAGGATTTTTCCACCGCGCAGATCTATCGCCTGGGCCTCACCGGCCACACGCCGCCCTTTGCCTGCGGCGGCCAGCAGGACAACAGCACCATCTGCGTGCCGGTGCGCGGCCACGGCCATGAAAATGTGCTGGGCGGCGCCTATGGCTTTGCCGCCGGCGGCGGCGAGAGCGGCTATGTCACCAGCGATCCGCGCAATCCCGACATCTTCTATGCCGGCAGCTATGGCGGCCTGTTGACGCGTTATGATCACGCCACCGGCCTGCGCCGCGTGATCAACGTGCGGCCCGACAACCCGATGGGCTATTCGGCCGGTGATATCGCCGAGCGGTTCCAGTGGACCTTCCCGATCGTGTTCGATCCGCACGAGCCGGGCACGCTGTATGTCACCTCGCAGCATGTCTGGCGCAGCCGCAACGAAGGCCAGAGCTGGGAGAAGATCAGCCCTGATCTCACCGCCCACAAGCCGGAGACGCTGGGCCCATCGGGCGGGCCGATCACGCTGGACCAGACCGGCGTTGAAACCTATGCCACGGTGTTCGCGCTGGCACCGTCGCGCCGGGAAAAGGGCGTGATCTGGGCCGGCAGCGATGATGGGCTGGTGCACATCACCCGCGATGGCGGCGCCACCTGGGCCAACATCACCCCGCCGGCGCTGCCGCAATTCACCAAGATCACCACCGTGGAAGACAGCCCGCATGCAGCCGGCACCGCCTATGTTGTGGGCCATCGCTTCCTGATGAATGATTTTGCGCCGATCGCCTTCAAGACGACCGATCACGGCAAGACGTGGACGGACATCTCCAAGGGCCTGCCCAGGGACGAGATGGTGCGTTCGATCCGCGAGGACACGGCACGCGCCGGGCTGCTCTATCTTGGCACCGAACGCGGCGTGAAGGTGAGTTTCGACGGCGGCGCGGCCTGGCACGCGCTGCAGGCCAATCTGCCATCGGTGCAGGTGTCCGATCTGGCTGTCTCGGGCTCTGATCTTGTCATCGCCACCCATGGCCGCGGCTTCTGGGTGATGGACAATGCCGGCCTGCTGCGGCAGGTCGATCCAGCGGCCAGCAAGGGGGCGAAGGCCGATACGCGGCTGTTCGCGCCGACAACGGCGGTCCGCGGATTGGATGGCGGTGTGGCCATCGATTATCATCTGGCCGCCGTGCCGAAATCGCTCGCCATCGAGATTCTGGCCGCAGACGGCACGCCGATCCAGCGTTTCGAGGGCAAGCCGGAGGCACCGAAGAAGGAAGAGGGCGAGGATGGCCCCAAGGGCCCGCCCACGGCCGGGATGAAGGCCGGGATGAACCGCTTCATCTGGAACATGCGCCACAAGGGCTTCACCGAGTTTGACGACATGATCCTGTGGGCGGCCGGCAATCGCGGGGTGATGACGCTGCCGGGCAGCTACAAGGCGCGGCTGGTGGTGGATGGCAAGGCCCAGGAACAGGCCTTTTCCATCGCCGCCGATCCGCGCGCCAAGGCCAGCGCGGCCGATCTGAAGGCGCGCTTCGATCTGGCCCAGGCCGTCACCGCCAAGGTGAGCCAGGCCAACGAGGCGGTGCTGCTGGTGCGCGGTATCCGGGCGCAGGTGGATGCGCTTGGGACGGCGGGTAAGCCGGTTCCGGCGCAGGTGCCGGCCCTGATGGCGAAGCTGTCGGCCATCGAGGCCGAGGTCTATCAGGTGAAGAACCGCAGCCGGCAGGACCCGCTGAACTATCCGATCAAGCTGAACAACAAGCTGGCGGCGCTCATCGGGATCATCGAAAGCGCCGATGCTGCCCCCACCGAGGGCACGCGTACGGTGTTCGCCGATCTTTCGGCGCAGCTGGACCGGCACCTCGCCGCGCTGGATGCCGCGCTGGCGCAGGACATGCCGGCGGCCAATGCGGCGCTGAAGGCGGCGGGGCTGAAGCCGCTGGAACGCAAGGCGCTGCCGGCGTCCACAGGCAGCAAGCCGGGCAGCGACGAGGATGGCCGCAAGCTGTGGTGAGGCCTTCGGGCCTCACGCCTCCCGGCCCGAGGCCGGACGGCCTCACGCCTCCCGGCCCGAGGCCGGACGGCCTCATTTCTCCCGGCCCGAGGCCGGACGGCCTCATTTTTCCCGGAACGCGCTGTCCGAAATCTGGGTGATCGGGCTGAGCAGGTAGGAGAGGACGGAGCGCTTGGGGCCGAGCAGATTGGCTTCGGCCAGCATGCCGGCGCCCAGCGGCAGGCAGCGGCCGGACTTGGTGGGGAAACAGGCGTTGTTCAGCGCCACCCGCACCAGGAAATGCACCTCGCCGCTGCGTTCATCCACCACGGCATCGGGCGCCACCGCCTGCACCGTGCCATCCAGCGCGCCATAGATGCCGTAATCATAGGCGGTGATGCGCACGCGTGCCTTCTGGCCGGGCTGCACGAAGCCGATATCGGCCGGCGACACGCGGGCTTCCACCAGCAACTTGTCTCCGGCCGGCACCATTTCCACCAGTGGTTCGCCCGGCGCCACGGCCGAACCGGCGGTCGTCACCTTCAGGCGGCTGATCACTCCGGCCATGGGCGCGCGCACTTCGGTGCGGGCCAGCCTGTCGGCCAGCGCCGGTTGCTGTTCGTTGCGGGCGGCCAGTTCGGCCTGGGTGTTGGCCAGTTCCTCGGCCGCGCGGGTGCGGAATTTCAGATCCACCGCCGTCACGCCGCGCTGCGCTTCCACCAGTGCGGCGCGGGCGCGGTTCAGCGCGGCTTCGGCGGCGCGCAGGGCCGATTGCGCCTGCGCCCGCTGGCTGGAGGCACGGTCAAGGCTGAGCGCCGGTTCGGCACCCTGTTGCACCAGCGGGCGGATCACCGCCTCCTCGCGTTCAGCCAGGCGCAGCGCCTCGCGGCGCTGGGACAGATTGGCCTCGGCCTCGCCCACGGCGCGGCGGGCCTGTTCGGCACGGGCCAGCGCCATCGACCGTTCGCCGGCCAGCGCGCTGGCTTCGGTGCGGGCGAGCGCCTGCTCGCTGGCGCGGATGGTGGGATCGATGGCCTTGAGATCGGGGGTGTCCAGCCCCGGCGCCTGCCCGGTGGCGGCCGCCGAAAGCCGCTGCGCGCGGGCGTTCAACGCATCCAGGCTGGCCTGGCCGGCCGCCGCGTCAGACGCGCGCAGCACCGGATCGAGCCGCACCAGAAGATCGCCCTTCTTCACCCGCTGCCCGGGCCGCACGCGGATTTCGGCCAGCGTGCCGCCTTCAAGGTTGGACAATATCTGCAACTGCGATGCCGGGATCAGCCGGCCCGGCGCGGTGATCGTCACGTCCAGCCGCGCAATCGCTGCCCACAGCAGCATGATTGTCGTGAACGCTGCGATGGCAAACAGCAGCAGGCTGGGAAAGTCCTGCTCTTTCAAGCGGACCGCGCCGAGCCGATCGGATAGCCGGCTCATTTCGGCCGGCCCCATTTCTGGCTGGTCCAGCCCACCGGGCCGGTGGGCGAGGGCGGCGGCGGCGGGGTGGGCCGTTCCGGCATCTGGCCGGTCTGCCCGCCCAGGCTGCGCAGCACGGCATCGCGCGGGCCATCGGCAACAATCTTGCCGTTCGCCATCACGATCACCCGGTCCACCAGTTTCAGCATCGCCGGACGGTGGGTAACCAGCAGCACGGTGCGGCCGCGCAATTCATCGATCAGCCGTTCCACCAATTGGCCTTCGGCCTGATTGTCCATCGCGCTGGTGGGTTCATCGAACACCAGCACCGGCGGTTTGCCGGCCAGCGCGCGGGCAATGGCGATGCCCTGTTTCTGGCCGCCCGAAAGCCCCTCGCCGCGATCGGCCAGCATCAGATCAAAGCCGTTCTCGATGGCGCCGATGATTTCATAGGTGCCCGACAGCCGGGCAGCGCGCAGCATTTCGGCATCGTCGATGCCCGGATCGCGCAGGGTGATGTTGTCGCGAATGGAGCCGGAAAACAGCGTCACATCCTGCAGCACCGCGCCGACATTCTGTTTCAGATCATCGGGGTGGAACTGGCGGATATCGGCCCCGTCGATCAGCACCTGGCCGCTGTCGGGCTGATAGAGGCCAAGCGCGAGGCGGGCGATGGAGGATTTGCCGGAGCCCACCTTGCCGATGATGCCAACACGTTCGCCGGGCTGTATCTTCAGCGACACGCCGGAAATCGCCGGCTGGCCCTTGCCGGGGTAGCGGAAGGTCACGTCCACCAGTTCGATGCCGCCCTTCAGCCACAGGCGGCGCACGCTGGCGTTGCTGCCCGGTTGAGCCGGGATGGCCATGAACTGATCGAGGCGCGCGATGGCGGCGCGGGTGGCCGAAAGGCGGGTGAGCAGGCTGGCGACCTGGCCCAGGGGCGCCACCACCCGGCCCGACAGGATGGAGGCGGCGATCAGCGCGCCCGATGTGAGGCCGCCATCGGCAATCAGGAACACGCCGTGAATGACGGTGCCGACATAGGCGATGGTTTGCGCCGATTGTGCGACGTTGATGGCCACGGCCGACAACAGCCGGCTGGACAGCGCACTGCCGGCATTGTCGGCCACGGCCTGGCGCCAGCGCGCTTCCAGCATCGGCCCGGCGCGGCCGGCCTTCACGGTTTCAAGCCCCGAAACCGTTTCCACCACCACGCCCTGCTTGGAAAAGCCCTGGCCCAGATTTTCGCGCGCCAGCCGATCAAGCGTGGGCTGCACGGCAAGGCTGGCCAGCACCACCACCGGCACCATCAGCAGCGGCACCATCACCAGCGGGCCGCCGATCATCGCGATCACGGCCAGGAACAACAGCACGAACGGCAGATCAACCAGCGCCACCAGCGTGGTGGAGGCCAGCGTTTCGCGCACGGTTTCCAGTTCGCGCAGCAGGCCGGAAAAGGCGCCGGACGAACCCTGCCGATCAGCCAGCCGCATGCCCAGCAGGCGGGCAAACATCTGGTTGCCCAGCGCCGCATCGACATCGCGGCCGGCGATATCGACAAACCAGCCGCGCAGCACCCGCAGGATGAAATCGAACAGCAGCACCACGCCAATGCCCACCGACAAGGCGATCAGCGAGGCGGTGGCGCCCGATGGCACGATGCGGTTGTAGACCACCATCGAGAACAATGAGGAGGCCAGCGCGAAGATGTTGGTGAACAGCGCCGCCAGGCCAGCCCGATAATAGGTGGCGCGATGGGCGAGCAGCGCATCGACAAGCCACGGGGGCAACCAGCGGACGAGAATATCCTTCATCGCGGGGTTAACGGCGGCCCACCGGCTGGGCTTGCGCTGCCGTCGATCTGGCGCAGCAAAGTGCCGCGCCGCGCCAGCAGCAGCCAGCGCGCCACGTCGTGCCGCAGTTCGGCATCCACCAGTTGCAGCCCGGCTTCGAACTGTTCGCGTTCGGCGGCGAGCAGATCGAACAGGGTGCCGCGCGCTGCGCCGAAGCGCACCGCGAACAGATCGCGTGCACGGGTGGCATCCTCGAACGCGCGATGCTGGGCGGGCAGGGCTTCGGCCAATGCGGCGGCCTGGGCTTCGGCTTCGGCCAGCTCGCGGGTGTTTTCCAGTTCCAGCCGCTGCGCCAGATAGCGGGCGCGCCGCGCCGAGGCGTTGAGTTCGGCCACCCGCGCGGCTTCGGCGCCGCCGGTGGAGAAGCGCGCCGTCATCGAGACAAGGGCGCGCACATCGTAATCCGGGCGGCCACCGCGCAGCAGATCAAAGCTGCTGCCCGTGACCCGTGCATCGAAGCGCGGCATGCGATCGGCTCCGGCCGCACGGGCTGCGAGACGGCGCGATTCCGCATCGGCACGCGCGGCCTTCACATCGGGCAGCTCCGTCACGGTCGGTTCGTTTTCGGGCAGGCCGGCGCGGGCCGGTTCGGGCGGGTTTGGCCCGAACAATTCCGCCAGCCTTGCCCTGGCGGCGGCTTCGCGGCGGCGCAGTTCGGCCACCCGGCCGCGGGCCTGTGCGGCCGCCGTGGCGGCGCGGGCTTCATCGGCGGCACTGTCGGCGCCGGCCTCGGTGCGGGCCTTCACGCCATCGGCAATGCGCTGCAACCGTTCCACATGCGCTTCGCCCAGCGTCAGCGCGTGGCGGGCGGCAATGCTGTCATGCCAGGCGGCAATCACCGCCACGGCGGCATCCAGCCGGGCCTGCTGCAGATTGGCTTCGGCGGCATCCTCGCCCAGCCGGCCGGCGCGGATGCGGGCCGATGTGGCGCCCCAATCCACCAGCAACTGGTTGATCGATCCGATGGCATCGGTGCGGCGACGCGGGATCAGGCTTTCGAAGATGGTGGCCGGCCGTTCGAAGCTGCGCGCCACCGTATCGGCGGTTTGCAGATCAAGGCCCAGAACCGGGAACAGCCGGCTGCGTGCCTGCGTCGTCTGGGCTTCGGCCACATTCACGCCTTCGCGGCCTTCGCTCACCACCGGCAGCGCATCGATGGCGCTGCGCAGCGTGCCGGGCAGATCGTTCACCGGCCGGGCGGTAAGCGCGGACAGCCAGGCACGATCAGCCGCAGACGCCGCTGCCATCGTGTCAGGGCTGGCGACGCCGGCAGCCAGCGCCGGCACGGGCAGGCTGGCCAGTGCCAGCAGGCCGGCAATCCGCAGCGGGCCGCGCCCCAGAAAGCCGGAGGCCATCAACGAGCCGCCAGACGTCAAAAAGCCTATGGGCATCAACGCGCCTCTGGTTCCCTGTCTGGCCGGCCGCCGGTTGTGGACGGTGGCCGGCAACCTTTATTGACGTGTGTGATACCCCCTTCACCGGCCTTGAGCAAGGCGCGGTTGGGCGCGGTGCGGTGGTGTCAGCGTGGTTCAGCCGGCGTTTTGCACGCTCTGTTCGATGGCGCCGAAGATGCCATGGTGATGTTCGTCCAGCATCTCGATGCGCACCACGTCGCCGGGGCTCAGCCACGGCGTGGCCGGCGCGCCGGCCACGATGGTTTCCACCATGCGCTGTTCGGCGATGCAGGCATAGCCGCGGCCGCCTTGCGCGCAGGGCTTGCCGGGGCCGCCGGCCGCGTCGCGATTGGACACGGTGCCCGAACCGATGATGCTGCCGGCGCCGATGTGGCGGGTCTTCGCCAGATGGGCGATCAGCGTGCCGAAATCGAACGTCATGTCGGTGTGGGTTTCCACCCGCCCGAACGGCTGGCCATTGATGTCGATATTCAGCGTGCCAACCAGCTTGCCGTCCTGCCAGCGGTTGCCCAGCGCGGCCGGCGTCACCAGCACGGGCGACAGCGCGCTGGCAGGCTTTGACTGGACGAAGCCGAAGCCCTTGGCCAGTTCATCGGGAATGAGGCCGCGCAGGCTGATGTCGTTGACAAGGCCCACCAGCCGGATGGCGGCCAGTGCCTCTTCGCGGCTGGCGCCCTGGCGCACGTCGCCGGTCACCACCACCACTTCGGCCTCCAGATCGAGGCCCCAGGCCGGATCGTGAAAGGGGATGGGATCGCGCGGGGCGATGAAGTGATCGCTGCCGCCCTGATACATCAGCGGATCGTGCCAGAAGCTGGCTGGCAGCTCGGCGCCGCGCGCCTTCCGCACCAGTTCGACATGGTTCACATAGGCGCTGCCATCGGCCCATTGATAGGCGCGGGGCAGGGGTGCCGCGGCATCGCGTTCGTGAAAGCGGGCGTGCGGCACGGCATCGTGGGAGAGGGACAGCGCCACCCCTTCCAGCACCGGGGCCGCGCGATCCCAATCATCCAGCACCGATTGCAGCGTGGGATACATGGGCGGCGGCGCGGCGCACCACGCCAGATCATCGGAGACCACGACAAGCCGGCCATCACGGCCGTGTTTCAGGGAGGCAAGTTTCATGGGCCATTGCTGAACCCGTTTGTCGCGGCTGGCAAGCCTTGGCGGCGCCGCCGTGCGGGCCTAAAAGACCGGCAAAGGAGTTTCCCGATGGCCACCGCCGTTCACGCCGACATCCAGCATTTCGCGCCCAAGTGGCCGAAGTTCGAATGGGAAGACCCGCTGTTGCTGGCCAGCCAGCTGAACGAGGAGGAGGCGATGATCCGCGATGCGGCGCGCGCCTTCTGCGATGCGGAGCTGATGCCGGTGGTGAAACTGGCCAACCGCCACGAGACGTTTGATCCCGATCTGATGAAGAAGTTCGGCGGCGCTGGCCTGCTCGGCCCCACCATCAAGGGTTATGGCTGCGCCGGTGCGTCCTATGTCGGCTATGGCCTGATCGCGCGCGAGGTGGAGCGGGTCGATTCGGCCTATCGTTCCGCGATGAGCGTGCAGTCCAGCCTCGTGATGTATCCCATTTATGCCTATGGCTCCGAAGCCCAGCGTGAACGCTATCTGCCCGGCCTCGCTTCGGGCGAGCTGATCGGCTGCTTCGGCCTGACCGAGCCGGATGCCGGATCGGACCCGGCGGGCATGAAGACGCGGGCGCGCAAGGTTGGCGGCGGCTGGGTGCTGAATGGCGCCAAGATGTGGATCACCAATTCGCCGCTGGCCGATGTCGCGGTGGTGTGGGCCAAGTGCGATGACGACAAGATTCGCGGTTTCATCGTGGAGCGCGGCGACGCCGGGTTCAGCACGCCCAAGATCGAAGGCAAGTTCTCCCTGCGCGCCGGCGTCACCGGCGAGATCGTGCTGGCCGATGTGCATCTGCCCGAAGAGCGATTGCTGAAGGGTGTGGAAGGGCTGGCCGGGCCGTTCGGCTGCCTGAACAACGCGCGCTTCGGCATTGCCTGGGGGGCGATGGGCGCGGCGGAATATTGCTGGCACGCCGCGCGGGCCTACACGCTCGATCGCCAGCAGTTCGGCCGGCCGCTGGCCGCCACGCAGCTGGTGCAGAAGAAGCTGGCCGACATGCAGACGGAGATCACGCTGGGCCTGTGTGCGGCGCTGGCCGGCGGGCGGCTGGCGCGACATGCACGGCGGCAATGGCATTTCCGATGAATATGGCGTCATCCGCCACGTGATGAACCTGGAAGCCGTGAACACCTATGAAGGCACGCACGACGTCCATGCCCTGATCCTGGGCCGCGCGCAGACGGGGCTGCAGGCCTTCTTCTAAGCCGCGCGGATGGGGAGCGCCGTGGTGCTCTTCACATCCTCGAGGATGATGCTCGATCGCGCGGTCGCGACCTCTGGCGCGGCCAGGATGCGGTGTGACAGCAGGTGGTTGAAGCTGGCGAGATCGTGCGTCGCCACCTTCAGGATCAGATCAGCCTCCCCGGTGAGCTTCTGGCATTCCAGCACCTCATCAAGCGCCAGGATGCGGGCGCGGAAGGCTTCGGCCGCATCGGGGCCGTGGCTTTTCATGGTGATCAGCACATAGGCCATCAGGCCGATGCCCAGCGAGGCGGGTTCCAGCACGGCGTGGAAACCGCGAACATGGCCCGCGCGCTTCAGGGCCGCCATCCGCCGCGAACATTGCGAGGCCGAAAGATGGATGGCCTCCCCCATCTCCACCGGGCCGATGTCGCCGCGCTGCTGCCACAGGTCGAGGATTTTCAGGTCATATCGGTCGAGCATGGGCGGATTGTGCATGAAAGAGACATTTCACGCAACAGATGTGCGCCTATGTTGGTAATCTCGCCATCAAATGCACCGGATTTGGGCCAGAACCGCGCTATCATCGCAGCAACTATGCTGTTTGGGGAAACTGCCGTGGCTGATCTGTTTGAAAACCCGCTGGGCCTTGATGGCTTCGAGTTCATCGAGTTCTGCGCGCCCACCAAGGGCGTGCTGGAGCCGGTGTTCGCGGCCATGGGCTTCAGTCTTGTCGCCCGCCACCGGTCAAAGGATGTGCAACTGTGGCGGCAGGGCGGCATCAACCTGATCGCCAATTATGAAAAGCACAGCCCGGCCTGGTATTTCGCCGCCGAACATGGGCCGTCGGCCTGCGGCATGGGCTGGCGGGTGAAGGACGCCGCGAAGGCCTATGCAATCGCGCTGGAACGCGGTGCCGAGCCGGTCGAAAGCCGCACCGGGCCGATGGAACTGCGCCTGCCCGGCTTTCGCGGCATCGGCGGCTCGATCATCACTCTGATCGATCGCTATGGCGATGATCTTTCGATCTATGATATTGATTTCGTGTACGAACCGGGTGTCGATCGCAACCCGGTTGGGGCCGGGCTGAACATCATCGATCACCTTACCCACAATGTCTATGGCGGGCGGATGGCGCACTGGGCGGCCTTTTATGAGCGGATCGCCGGCTTCCGCGAAATCCGCTGGTTCGACATCAAGGGCGAGTATACCGGCCTCACCAGCAAGGCGATGACCGCGCCCGATGGCAAGATCCGCATTCCGCTCAATGAAGAGGGTCGGGGCGGCGGTGGCCAGATCGAGGAGTTCCTGCGCGCCTACAATGGCGAAGGCATCCAGCACATCGCCTTTGCCTGCGACGACCTGATCGCCGTTTGGGATCGGCTGAAGGCCATTGGCACCCCGTTCATGACCCCGCCGCCCGCCACCTATTACGAGATGCTGGACGAGCGCCTGCCCGGCCACGGTGAACCCGTGACCGAACTGCAGCGACGCGGTATCCTGCTGGACGGCACCACTGAAGGACCAAAGCGCCTGCTGCTGCAGATCTTCTCCGAAACCATGATCGGCCCGGTGTTCTTCGAATTCATCCAGAGGAAGGGCGACGAAGGCTTTGGCGAGGGCAATTTCAAGGCGCTGTTCGAAAGCATGGAGCGCGACCAGCTGAGGCGCGGCGTGCTCAAGGTGGAGGAAGCGGCGCAATGAGCATCCCCACGCTCAAGCGCATCCACCATGTCGCCTATCGCTGCCGCGACGCTGCCGAAACGGTGGAATGGTATGAACGCACGCTCGGCATGACCTACACGACCGCCTTTGCCGAGGATCATGTGCCCTCCACGGGCGCCCATGATCCCTACATGCACGTGTTCCTGGATTGCGGGGGCGGCAACGTGCTGGCCTTCTTCGAGCTGCCGAACCAGCCGGAGATGGGCAAGGATCCCAACACCCCGGCCTGGGTGCAGCACATCGCCTTCGAAGTGGACAGCGAAGCCGATCTGCTGGCCGCCAAGGCGCATCTGGAAGGCCTTGGCATCGACGTGCTGGGGCCGACCTGGCACGGCATCTTCAAGTCGATCTATTTCTTCGATCCCAATGGGCACCGGCTGGAACTGGCCTGCAACATCGGCACGCCCGAACAACTGGCGGAACTGAAGGCGGTGGCCCCGGCGATGCTGGCGGAATGGCGTGAAACCCGCCGCGCGCCCCGCCACGCGGCCTGGCTGCACCAGCCGCCCGTGGAGGATCGCTGAAGGCACGGGCCTGTTGCCGCACCCGGGGCAAGTTTCCGATTGCCTTTCGCCGCCGGCACAGCATTCTGCCGGCATGAACGCCGCATCATCATCGGCAAGCCCCGCTGCGCCGCCGGCGCTGCCACGCCCCATATTGTCGTTGGGCGTGACTGGCCATCGCGAGAACAATCCCGCCTTTGCGGCCAATCGCGATGCGGTGGAGGCCACCATCGCCGCAGTGTTCGATCGTGTCGCGGCGCTGGCAGATCGCGCTGTTGCGGCCAGGGCCGACAGCGTTGCCGGCCCGGCGCCGATCCGGCTGAACTGCCTTCTGGCCGATGGCAGTGACCAGATGGCCGTCGCGGCCGCACTGGCGCGCGGCTGGCAAGTGGTGGCGCCGCTGCCGTTCGGGCTGGGCCTGAACGTGGCCATCAATGCCCGACCGTCCACCGCCATCGAGGCGCGCTTGCTGGCAGCGGGCGGCGTGCCCACCGATACGGCGCTGGCCGAACGGGCCGCGGCCATTCGCAGGCAGGCTGCCGCCGCCCACCTGTTTGCCCTTGCCGATGCTGATGATCGGGTGGCGCCGCTGTTTCACGCCATGCTGGATGCGCCGGGCGATGCTGCCGCGATCCAGCGCTTCACGGCCCTGCTGTCGCAGCGGGTCGCGCTCGCGGGCCGTGTGCTGGTCGAACAGTCCGACATCGTGATCGGCATCTGGGACGGGCAGTCACGCGATGCCCTGGGGGGCACTGGCCACACCATTGCCACCGCGCTGCAGGCTGGCGCCATGGTGGTGCAGATTGATCCGGCCTGCCCGGAAGACTGGCAGGTTTTGCGCAGCCTGGAGGCGCTGGGCGGGGGCAGTTCCGGCGACGCCCGCGAACAGGCGCTGGCAGCGGCCATCAGCAGCGCGTTGGACCCGGGCGGCGATGGCGGTGCCGCAGCGCTGGCTGCCAGCCAGTGGCGTGATGCGTCCAGCCCGCTGTTCCACCATTATCGCCGCGTGGAAGCGCTGTTCGGCGGTGATGCCGATCCGTGGCGCTCGCTGCAGCAGCGCTATGAACCACCGGGCGCCGTGGCCAGCGGCTCCGGTGCGCCAACCTTGAAGGCGCTTGCGGCGCTGCCGGATGGAGATCGCGACTATCCCGATCGGGTTGCCCGCACCGTGCTGGAACGCCAGGCCTGGACAGACGGCATCGCCACTCGCCTTTCCGATCTCTATCGCGGCGGAATGGTCGGCAATTTCATCGCATCCGGCCTCGCGGTGGTAGTGGGCATGGCCTATCTGCCGCTGAAGCTGGATGGCCAGAAATGGCTGTTTGCCACGGTGGAATTCGCCCTGCTGGCGGCCATTCTGGGCGTGATCGCGCTGGGCCGGCGCGGCCATTGGCACGATCGCTGGTTCGAAACGCGGCGCGCTGCCGAATATCTGCGCCATGCCCCGGTGTTGATGGCCCTGGGGGCAGGGCGCCCGCCCGGCCGCTGGCCACGCGCCTTCGGCCCCGGCGCGGCCCCGGCTGCCGGCGCCCTGTGGCCGGAACATCATGCCCGCCATGCCGTGCGTGAAGCCGGCCTGCCGCGGGTGACCGTGACGCGGGCCTATCTGCAGGCGGTGCTGGAAGGGCTGCTCGACCGGCACGTGATTGCCCAGCGCGATTATCACCGGGCCAAGGCGGCGCGCCTGCAGCGTGTTCATCACCGGCTGGAAAAACTCTCCAGCCTGTTGTTCCTGCTGGCGTTTCTTTCGGTGGCGCTGTGGCTGCTGATTGCCGGCGGCGCAGCGTTGGGCTGGTTGCCCGCCGCTTGGCCGGGCGCGCTGGCCAAGCCGTTCACTTTTCTGGGCGTGTTCTTCCCCACCTTTGGCGGCGCCGTGGCCGGCATCCATTATTTTGGCGATTTCGATCGCTTTGGCGCCATCAGCCAGGTTTCGGCCGAACGGCTGGATGTCATTCACCGGCGTGCCCAGCTGCTGCTGGCGAGGCCAGCCAGCCTGCTGGAATATGGCGAAGTCGCCGATCTGGCGCACGCCGCCGATGCCGCGGTGATCGCCGAGATCGAAAGCTGGCAGGCCGTGTTCGCCGGAAAGCATTTCACCGTGCCGGTATAGCCATCGGAAGGAGGTAGGCAGACAGATGAACCGCGCAGCATCGTTTATCTTCACTTTTTCGTTGCTGATCTGCGCGGCCGGTGCCGCCGCGCAGCCGCTGCCGAAGAAATCGCCGTCCACCTGGACGACGGACGAGGCCTGCAGTGCCGTTGGGGAGGGGCGGTTCGATTCCCCCTGGCGGGACGCCTGTCGCGGGGTCTGGAGCGTCTATGCCTCCATTCCCGATGGCTATGTCTGGCATCAGGACAAGGATGGCACCAATAAGGCCGCCCAGCGTATATGTCTGGCATCAGGACAAGGATGGCACCAATAAGGCCGCCCAGCGTAACGAGGCCAACGCCAACAATGTGGCGCGCAGGCTGAAGGCCTGCGGGATCACCGCCCACATCTCTCTTTCAGACTGGTTCGACAATTTCACGCCCGGCTTGGTGGTGGTCCATTCGGTGCCGCATCGCGATCTTGCCGGCGCCCGCGCCGAACTGGCGCGCGCCAAGGGCTGCGGGATCGCCGGCTATCCCAAGGCGTCGCCCTTCCAGGAATGCCCTTGGCTGCGGCGGCAGTTGCAGCCGCGATCATTTCGGCCCTTCCGCTTGTTGCCACGCCTGCGTGGGCGGCGCAGCCGGCATGGCGCAGCCCCGCGGCCGGGTCGCCGGAACGCAAGCAGATCGTGGACGCCATGCGCCCGCCGTTCGAAAAGGCGCTTGGTGCCAAGGTCATCTTCAAGGTGAAGCAGCTGCGCGTGACAGACAGGCACGCCTTCGTGTCCGTGGAGCCGCTGAAGCCTGACGGGCGGCCCCACCGGATCGTGGTTGATGCCCCCATGGATGCCTATGGCGAGGCGATCCTGCAACGGCGCGGCACCGGTTGGACCGTGCTGGAATGGAACATGGGCGCCACGGACGTCTGGTATTGTGAACTCACCGCGCGCGGCGTACCGAAATCCATCCTGCCCTATTGCTGAGCGCGCATCACGGGCGACACGTCTGCGGCATCAAGCGCTCAAGGCCACGGCAGTCCTCCGTCCACCAGTCGTCGACGGAGCCTCCGACCGGCTCACGACGCCTTCCAAAATCGCTTCATCGAGCCCCAGATGCGGCCAATCGCAGGACGGTGGCGCTGACGGCAATCCGCTTTCTACAACGGCAGGCATCGAAGAGGGGATTCGCTTGCGCCTGCCAAATGCCTTGCTGACGTGTCTTGCCGTGTGTGCCGCCTTCACGCTGGAAGCCGGTGCGGTGGCGCGTGATGGCCAGTGGCAGTGCGTCACCTTCGCCCGTGCGCACTCTGGTGTCGAAATCCGCGGCAATGCCCACAGCTGGTGGGATCAGGCCCATGGGCGTTATGTGCGTTCCTCCCGCCCGGACGTGGGCGCCGTGCTGGTGATGAAGTCCTTCGGCAACGGCGGGATGCGGCTGGGCCATGTTGCCACCGTCAGCCGCGTCGTGAGTGATCGCGAAGTGCTGATCACCCATGCCAACTGGCAGGGCGATGGCCGCGTTGAGGAAAATGTGCGCGCTGTCGATGTTTCCCCGGAAGGCGACTGGTCGCGCGTGCGTGTGTGGTATGCGCCGGTGGGCGATCTCGGCCGCACCGCCTATCCGGCTTATGGCTTCATCCTGCCCGCCCCGGCAGATGCCGGCGTTGTCGACACGGCAGACATCGCCGCCCCCTGACGCCGCGCGCTGGCCGGTGCGCCCGGCCAGGTGATCGTGCCATCCGGCGATATCGTGATCCCGGCTTCGGGAAGATCCTGCGCTGTCAGCGCCGCAATGTTGGCCGCCGCCGTGCCCAGCGGATCAAGGCGCGGCCCGCCCGGTTTTGCCTGCCGGGCCGAAACGATGCGCGCCGATTGCAGCGCTCCGGCCTTGTTCACCCGCAAATCCACGATGGGCGCCAGCCCGTTGGCGCCGTTCAGGCCAAAGCGCCCGAACGTCCAGAAATTGCCCAGGCTGTAGGCGATGAAACGGCCCTTGTAGACCTCCACCGCGCGCGGCACGTGCGGGCCGTGGCACAGGATGATGTCGGCCCCGGCGTCCACGGCGGTGTGGGCGAAGGCGTGGGGGTTGCCGCGATCCTCGCCCAGGAACATTTCGGTTTCCCGCGTGATGTGCTGGCGCGTGCTGCCTTCGGCGCCGATGTGGCACGACACGATGGTGAAATCGGCCAGCGCGCTGGCCTGCTGCACCAGGCTGCGCACCCGGTCCAGATTGCCCACCGGCATCAGGCCGGGATTGTGCCCGAAGGCCACAAGGGAAACGCGGGTGCCGTCGGGCAGGGTGCGCACGGCAAAGCGCATGCCCTCTTGGTCGGCGGCCGATACCGTCAGGCCGGCCGCTGTCAGATTGGCGAAGGTGGCGCGCCGACCGGTCTCGCCGAAGTCGCGGGCATGATTGTTGGCGTTGGACACCATGTTGAAGCCCGCCGCCGCCAGATAATCGGCGTGAAATGGCGGGCTGCGGAAGGTGAAGCACACGGCCGGATTGCTGCACTGTTTTGCACCTTCCGAACTGGTGTGGACAGTGCCTTCGAAATTGCCGAACACGATATCGCCGGCCTTCAAGAGGCTGGCAATTTCGGGCCCCACCACGTCGGCTGCGGGCGCGCCGGGCTGGATGCGTTCGTCCATGTAGGGCAGCGGCCAATCGCTGCCCATCATGATGTCGCCCACGCCCACCACCCGATATGCTGGCGCGGCCGGATTGTCTGTTGCTGCCACTGCGGCACCCTGGGCAGCCAGTGCGATGGAGACGGCAAGGGCAGATTGCAGCGGCATCACTTGGGCTCCAGGTGGTGGCCGCAGGCTGCGCCCGCGGTTTGGCGTTCAGTCTTGCCCCATTGCGCCCTATACGCGCAATCGGCTTGATGCCCCAACCGCGCCTGCAGCCAGCGCCCGTGCAGTTTGCAGGGTGGCGGAGACAATGGTGATTGCACCAGAGCCCAAACCGGCGCGGCGTCCCGCACGAATATCCGAGAAGAAAAATTATATCGCTGTTTCAGATAGATGTTCACACCATCATGTTGAAATGCCGTGTCAGATGATGCTTGGCGAATTGGCGAATGCATGCCGGATTGCCGGCAGCCAGAACAGTTGTCACGGCGCAGTGTCACGCCATCTGGCCGTGGGACGTCCTGCGCAACGGCCGGCCTGTTTCAGGTGTCTTTGCCCTGACGCACGAACGCTGCCAGCGCATCAGGCCTGATGATGTCGATATGATTGTATTTCAGAGCGATCAGGCCGCGTGCCTGCAGATCGTTCAGGATGCGGTTCGTGTGCATCCGCGACAGGCAGGCCATCTCCCCCAGATCGGCCTGGTTGATGCGAAACCCCTGAGGAAAGGCCGATCTGATGCCTTCGCGCACGGCCGTCACCCGCAGCAGCGTGGCAGCGACACGGCGCGGGGCGTCACGGATCAGCAGTTCGCACGCAACTTCGATGCTGGCCCGGCAGGCATCTTCGGTCAGCATGGCGATCATGCCGGCAAAGGCCGGGTCGGCGGCCATCTGGGGGCGCAATTCCGACAATGGCACCAGCACCACTTCGGTTTCTTCCATGGCGCGGAATGTCATTGTTCGCTGATTGCCGGTGAGCAGGGGGCCTTCGCCAAACCAGGCGCCGGGGCGGTTGATGTGGCCAAGGGTGGGGCCTGCCATCGGCGTCATGGCAATGCTGCCAACGCCGCCGCTGACCACGCCATAGATGCCGCCGCCCGTGTCGCCGATGTGAACGATGGTCTCGCCGCTGTCGAAACTGATGCGGCGGGCAATGTCCAGAACCTTGCGGCGCCAATCGGCCGTTTGGCGCGACAGCCAACCGCGCCTGGCAAAAACAAGATCGAGATCGGGACTGTGGGCCATGAATGTTTCGGACATGACTGGAGGACGTGGCAGCTGCGCCGTCAAGCCTTAGTTGCATTTGTGGCAAACCAGCCGGTTGATCTTTGTCAAAAGCCTCGCGGCAACAGCGGTGATGATACTCGCCGCACTGGCCAGCGAAGGAAAAGTTCATACATCATCTGAAAACCGCGCTGCTTGTTTCGGCACTGTGGGCTGGCCAGGCGCTGGCGGCACCGGGCACCGGGCCCGAACTCATCATCGGCGGTGGCCGCATCCTGACGATGGAAGGCAATGCTCCGGCCTATGTCGAGGCCGTCGCCGTGGACAAGGGCGCCATCGTGTTTGCTGGCAGCCGCGATGAGGCGATGAAGCTGTGGGGCAGCAAGACCCGGTTCAAGAATCTGGGCGGCCAGTTGATGATGCCCGGCTTCATCGATGGCCATGCCCATCTGATGGCGCTGGGTGCCCAGGCGGTTGGCGCCAATCTTCTGCCCGCGCCTGACGGCCAGTCAGACACCATCGACGCGCTGGTGGAGGA
>JALOSK010000333.1 GCA_025458465.1 Sandarakinorhabdus sp.
GGGCGTGTCGCGATTGAGGCCGATATTGGCGCCAATGTCCAGTTGCAGCGTCGGCCGCACCAGCCAGGCCAGCGACACATCATAGCTGTACTGACGCACGGTGCCGGCCGGATCGAAATTCTGGTTGGTCCACAGCTCGTTGTAGAGGGTGAACGGGCCAAGCTGCTTGGCGATGTTGACAAGGCCAGTCAGCCCGGCGTGGTGGCCGCGCCCGTCGCCATCGGCAAGCAGATCAAGCTGCGGCCCCAGCGTGATCGTCCAGCCGCCGTGCACACTGATGTTCACCGGCATCGCGATGCCGGCTTCGACGCGGCGGTTGCCGATGCCGGCGGGCGCGGTGGGCAGCTTCACGAACGGCAGCAGCGCCAGCTGGAATGTCCCGTCGGCCGCTGTCAGCCGGTGCTTGTAGCGCAGGGTGACATCGCCCGTGCCGGCCTGCGTGGTGGGCGCGCCGGCGGCATCGCGGCGGCGCACGCGGGTATATGGCACCCAATTGAGCTGGATATCGCTGCGGCTGGAGAGGCCGAACTTGATCGTGGGGTTGCTGAACAACAGTTGATCCACCCGCGCGCCACCGGCTCGCGTGCTGATCCAGCTGAAGGCGTCGGCCTCGATCTGCACCAGGCCTGATGGCACAGTGCAGGCGAAATTGGATTTGGTCGGGCGGTCGGTGCAGATTGGTGCATCCGCGCTGGACGCGGTCGGCACGGTCTGCGCCGCCGCCGGCAGCGCCAGCATCACCGCCAGGGACGCAAGGCGCATCATTGCTGCAGGCCGGTTTCCCTGGCCAGCCATTGCGCGGCTTCGACCGGGCTGCGCTTGTTGGCTGGGCGATCGGCCTGCCAATTGGCAACGCGCATCGCCTCCACCGAAATCAGCCCGTCGTAACGCGCCAGGCGTTGCACCAGATCATCGCGGCCCGGTGCCACCAGCAGCAGTGCATCATAGGCCGGCAGCGCCGCGCGATCATCGGTGAGCAGCACGATATCGGCCCCGGCCAGCGCGCCATCGCTGCTGTAGGCGGTGATCACGTCGGCCGAGCCGTCCTTCAGGGCCGCCACCATCAGCACCGGGGTGAACGCACGCGCACTGGCAAATTCCAGCCCATAGGCCTGGCGCAGGGCGGCCCACTCGCTGCGGGAGAGAAACTCCAGATCGGTCGCCAGCCGCAACTTGCCCGAAACCCGCGCCAGATCGGAAATGCTGCGCACGCCCAGCCGATCGCTATCGGCCCGGCGCATCGCCAGCGCATAGGCATTTTCAAACCCCAGCCGCGCCGCCACGGTGACGCCATAACGCGCCTTCAGTTCACGGGTGAGGATGGGCCGCATCATCGCGCGCGGCACCACATCGTTGCGTTCCAGCGCCTGGGTCCACAGCGTGCCGGTATAATCGATGCTGATATCGATGCCGCCGGCCGCCAGGCTCTTGAAGGCAATGCCCGAGCCCAGGCCAGAGCGGACGCCGGTGGCAATCCCGTCGTGCCTGAGATCGGCCGCGATCAGTTCGGCCAGGATATATTGTTCGGAAAATGTCTTGGTGCCGATCAGCACCGGTTTGGCCGTGGTGGCCGGGCGGCTGTGCAGCCACCAGCCGGTCACGCCCAGGCTGAGCAGCGCCAGCAGGGCCAGGCCCTTGGCCGCCGGTGCCCAGCGCCGCTGCGCAATGCCGGCCTGGCACCAGCCCAGCGCGCCATCGACGATCAACGCCAGCGCCGCCGCCGCCACGCAACCGAGCAGCACCTGCTTCCAATCCTGCAACTGCAACCCGGCAAAGATCAGATCGCCCAGACTTTCTTGGCCCACCATGGTCGCCAGCGTCGCCGCACCGATGGTCCAAACGGCCGCCGTGCGCACACCGCCCATCACCACCGGCGCGGCCAGCGAGAGTTCGACATGGAACAGGCGCTGCGCCGGGCTCATGCCAATGGCGCGGGCGGCATCGCGCACACTATCGGGCACGGCCGCCAGCCCACCGGCCCCGCCGCGCAGCAGCGGCAGCAGCGCATAGAGCGCCAGCGCCAGCAGCGACGGCAACAGCCCCAGCGACGGCACCGGCAGGCCGGTGAGATTGCGCAGCAGCACCAGCAGCGGGAAGAACAGGGCCAGCAACGCCAGCGCCGGCACGGTCTGCACCACGCTGGCCAGCCCCATCACCGTGCGTCGCAGCCAGGGCCGGCCCGGCATCAGCAGCACCAGCGGCGTTGCTACCAGCAGCGCCAGCGCCAGCGCCGCCGCGCTGATCGCCAGGTGCGCCGCCAGCGCCGATGGCAGGGATTCCCAGCCAGCGATCATGCGCGCTGCGCCATTTCCGAAAGCGCGCGGGCCTGCGCCAGCGGCGTCGCCACCAGATTCTGCACCGCCGGGTGCGGATCGGAGGCGACCTGCGCCGGCGGGCCGCAAGCGACGATGCGGCCGCCATCCAGCACCACCATCAGATCGGCGCGCAGCAACGCATCGGCCAGATCGTGGGTGACCATGATGGTGGTGAGCGCCTGGGCGCGGTGCAGGGCCAGCAGCCGGTCCCCCAGTTCGTCGCGGGTGTCGGGATCGAGCGCGCCAAAGGGTTCATCCAGCAGCAGCAGGCGCGGGTGCACCGCCAGCGCCCGCGCCAGGCCCACGCGGCTGGCCTGC
>JALOSK010000055.1 GCA_025458465.1 Sandarakinorhabdus sp.
TCGATCAGGTGCGCCACCACTTCGGTATCGGTGTCGGATTCCAGCGTGCGGCCGGCGGCCAGCACTTCGGCGCGCAGCGGCTTGAAATTCTCGATGATGCCGTTGTGCACCAGGCAGACATGTTCGGTGGCATGCGGGTGGGCATTGCCGGTGGTGGGTGCGCCGTGGGTGGCCCAGCGGGTGTGGGCGATGCCGATGGTGCCGGGCAGCGGATTGGCCGCGGTTTCGCGTGCGAGGTTGGCCAGCTTGCCCGACGCGCGCCGACGGTCCATCGCGCCATGATGGATGGTGGCGATGCCGGCGCTGTCATAACCGCGATATTCCAGCCGCTTGAGGCCATCGATCAACCGGTCTGCCACCGCCTCTCTTGAGACGATGCCGATGATGCCACACATCGTTACTTGCCCTTTTTCGCGCGGGCGGCGGCACGGAAGCGCGCCGCCCAGCCGGGTTTTTCTGTCTGCGCCGGCCGCACCAGCGCCAGTGCGTCGCCCGCCACGTCACGCGTGACGGTGCTGCCGGCCGCGACGATGGCGCCGTCGCCGATGGTCACTGGCGCCACCAGCGCGCTGTTCGATCCGATGAAGGCACCGGCGCCGATCACCGTCTGATATTTGAAGAAGCCATCATAATTGCAGGTGATGGTGCCCGCCCCGATGTTGGCCTTGGCCCCCACCGTCACGTCGCCCAGATAGGTCAGGTGGTTGGCCTTGGCGCCATCACCCAGCACGGCCTTCTTGGTTTCGACGAAATTGCCGATCCTTGCGCCCGTGCCCAGCACGGTGCCGGGCCGCAGCCGGGCAAAGGGGCCGATCTCGCAATCCTCGCCAATCGACGCGCCCTCGATATGGCTGTGGGCGCGGATGCGGGTGCCGCGCGCGATGCGCACGCCCGGGCCGAACACCACGAAGGGCTCGATCTCCACGTCTGCCGCGATGTCGGTGTCGGCCGCCAGGAACACGGTGTCCGGGGCCTGCATGGAAACGCCGGCGGCCATCAGTTCGGCGCGGCGGCGGCGCTGGAAAATCGCCTCCAGGTCCGCCAGTTCGGCGCGGCTGTTGGCACCGGCCACCTCGTCGGCATGGGTTTCGATCACCACGCAGGCCCGGCCATCGCCCAGCGCCAGGCCGACGATATCGGGCAGATAATATTCGCCCGCCGCGTTATTGTTGGTGACGCGGGCCAGCAGCGGGAACAGTTCGGCGCTGCGCACGGCCATCAGGCCGGAATTGCACAGGGTGGCGGCGCGCTCATCCGGGCTGGCGTCCTTGTATTCCACCATTTTCGCGATCTGGCCGTCGCTGGCGATGATCCGGCCATAGGCGCCCGGATCGGCGGGCCGGAAGCCAAGCACCGCCACCGCGACATCGTCGGTCAGGGCATCCAAAAGCCTTGCCATGGTGGCGGCCGGCACCAGCGGTGCATCGCCGTACAGGATCAGCACCTTGCCGTCGAAACCGGAAAGCGCCGCTTCAGCCTGTTGCACGGCATGGCCGGTGCCCAGTTGCGGCTGCTGCAGCACCACGTCGGCCCGCCCGGATACTTCGGCTTCCACCTGTTCCTTCAAGGCGCCGGCCACCACCACGGTGCGGGCCGGGGCCAGGCTGGCCAGGCTGTCCATCAGGTGGCGCAGCATCGGCTTGCCGGCGATGGGGTGCAGCACCTTGTGGCGGGCGGATTTCATGCGGGTGCCCATGCCGGCGGCAAGGATGATGGCAGCAAAGGCAGCGGGATGCGTCACGGTCGCAGCCCTGCCATAACCACTGGTGCTTGCAAAGTCCCGCGCCCGGTTCCACCACGGTGATGTCATGCGATTGCAACCAACCTCTGGCAGCGCGCCAAGCCTGTGACTTTGCCCCGCGCCATCCTGTTCGATCTCGACGGCACGCTCGTCGATACCGCGCCCGATCTGGCGGGGGCGATGAACCATGTGCTCGCTGCCCATGGCCGCCCGCCGCTGCCCGTGGATGATGTGCGCCATCTGGTGGGCCATGGTGCGCGCGCGCTGGTAACGCGCGGGCTGGCCGCCACCGGCGATCCGGCGCCGCATCTGGTCGAACCCTCGATGCCGCTGTTCCTTCAGCATTATGCCGCCAACATTGCCAACGGCTCACGCCCGTTCGATGGTGTCGAACCGGCACTGGATGCGCTGGCCGCCGCCGGCTGCGCGCTCGCCATCTGCACCAACAAGCCCACGCATCTGGCGCAGGCCCTGATCGAGGCGCTGGGCTGGCAGGGCCGCTTTGCGGCGATCGTGGGCGCCAGCAGTGTGCCCAGGCCCAAGCCCGATGCCGGCCACGTGTTCGCCACCCTTGATGCCATCGCGCAGCCCGGCAGCGCTGCCGCCTTCGTGGGCGACAGTGCCACCGATGTCGGCGCGGCGCGCAATGCCGGCCTGCCGGTGGTGCTGGTCAGCTTCGGCTTCACCGATACGCCAGCCCATGAACTGGGCGGCGATGTGGTGATCGATCATTATGATGCGCTGCTGCCCGCCCTGCGCGGCCTGAAGCCGTGGGCGCTCCTGCCATGAACCCGGCGGATACCAGCACCATCGGCATCGAGATGGCGCTGCTGGCGCTGGGCGCCATGCTGCTGGGCTTCGTGCTGGGCCGGCTGGGGCGGCCCGATCCGGTGGTGCTGCCGGCGCCAGTGCCCCCCGCACCGCCACCGGCGCCAGCCGGGCCGCCGCCCAATCGCATTGCCATCGAAAGCCTGCGGGATGCGGCGCTGGTGGTGCGCGGGCCACTGGTGGAATCGGCCAATGCGCCGGCCCGTTCGCTGTTCGGGCAGCGCGTGGTGGGCAGTGACCTGCGGCTGACGGTGCGGCACCCGGTGTTGCTGGATGCGCTGGATGCGGTGCTGGCGGGCGGCCCGGCCCAGCAGCGCGAAGTGGGCGGGCTGGGCGGCGACAACCGCGCCTTCCGCCTGCGCATCGTGCCGGATGGCGAAGGGCGCAGCCTTGTGCTGCTTGATGATGTCACCGACGCCAAGGCGACGGAGCGCATGCGTGTCGACTTTGTCGCCAACGCCAGCCACGAACTGCGCACGCCGCTCGCCACGCTCACCGGTTTCATCGAGACGCTGCAGGGCCCGGCCGCCGAGGACGAACCGGCGCGGCAGCGCTTCCTGGCCATCATGGCGCAGGAGGCGGACCGCATGCGCCGCCTGATCGATGATCTGATGAGCCTGTCGCGCATCGAACTGGACAAGTTCGTGCGCCCCACCCAGTCGCTCGACCTCAAGGGCATCGTGGCCGAAGTTGGCCGCACGCTGGCCATGCGGCTGGAAGCGGATCAGCGCCGCCTGCTGATCGAGGAACCGGACACGCTGCCGCGGGTGATCGCCGATCGCGACCAGGTGCTGCAGGTGCTGCACAACCTGATTTCCAACGCCTTGAAATATGGCCGCACCGGCACGCCGATCCGGGTGATCCTGGGCATGACTGATGATGCCGTGCGGCTCACCGTGGCCGACGAGGGCGAGGGCATCGCGCCCGAACATCTGCCGCGGCTGACCGAACGTTTCTACCGCGTTGATTCGCAGCGCAGCCGCACGCTGGGCGGCACCGGGCTGGGCCTTGCCATCGTCAAGCACATCGTGGAGCGCCATCGCGGCCGGCTGGAGATCGAGAGCAAGCCGGGCGAAGGGACCCGGGTGAGCTTCACCGTGCCGCTGGCCTGAAGTGGCGCGGCACATAACGCGGTCGCCGGTGGCGGCCGCAACAAATCTGTCACCTAAACGTCATAAGGCCCCCACACGCAGCCGCTATCGGCGCAGCGGGGCAACAACGGTCAGGGCGATTCGCCCCGCCGCCATCTTCGAGGAACGCATTTGTCGCAGCCATCTCTTGTTCGGGTCGGGGCCGGGCTGGGCATGGCTGTCGCGGCTGCGACCCTGTTGACGGCGTGTGGCGGTGGCAGCCGCACGCAGATCCGCATCGTCGGTTCTTCCACCGTCTATCCCTTCACCACGGCGGTGGCCGAACAGTTCAAGCGCAAGTGGCCGGAATTTTCCGCGCCGATCGTCGAATCGACCGGCACTGGCGGCGGCATCAAGCTGCTGTGCGCCGGGCTGGGATCGCAATTCCCCGATGCCGCCAACGCCTCGCGCCGGATCAAGAAGAGCGAGGTGGAGGATTGCGCCGCGCACGGCGTGAAGGGCTTGATCGAACTGCAGGTGGGCATCGATGGCCTGGTGGTGGCGCAGAGCCGGCAGGCGAATTTCCCCGGCATCACCGAACGCGACATCTATCTGGCGCTGGCCGCCAATCCGTTCGGCAAGGGACCGAACAAGGCGCGCACCTGGAAAGACGTGAATCCGGCGCTGCCCGATATCCGCATCGAGGTGATCGGCCCGCCGCCCACGTCGGGCACGCGTGACAGTTTCAACGAGCTCTACATGCTGAAGGGCTGCAACAGCGAACCGGCGATGAAGGCGCTGAAGAAGAGCGATGAATCCGCCCACAAGCAGATCTGCGAGAAGGTGCGCGAGGATGGCGCCTTCATCGAAGGCGGCGAGAACGACAATCTGATCGTCCAGAAGATTGCCGCCAACCCGCAGGCGCTGGGGATCTTCGGCTACAGCTTCGTCGAGGAAAATGCCGACCGGGTGAAGGGGCTGGCGCTGGGTGGGGTGGAGCCCAGCTATGACAATATCGCCAACGGGGCCTTCCCGGCCGCGCGTCCGCTGTATCTGTATTTGAAGGCGCAGCATGTGCCGGCGGTGCGCGGCATGCGCGAGTTCCTGGCCGAATTTGCCCGCGAATCGACCTGGGGCCGCAAGGGCTATCTGTCGCGCAAGGGGCTGGTGGCGTCACCGGAACCGGTGCGCCAGGCCGGCGAAGCCGTGGCGAAATCGCTGGCCGTGATGGACGAGGCCGACCTGACATGAGGCTGCTGATCGCCCTGATCCTCGTGCTTGGCCTTGCTGGTCTGGCCTATCTGGCCGGCCGCGCCCGGGCTGACAGGATGGCGCTGGCCGCAGCCGGTGGTGGCAGCCGGCTGGGCACCATCCATTCGCGGCCCGTCCACCACGGCGTCTATGTCGCC
This sequence comes from Sandarakinorhabdus sp., assembly GCA_025458465.1. GTDB lineage: Bacteria > Pseudomonadota > Alphaproteobacteria > Sphingomonadales > Sphingomonadaceae > Sandarakinorhabdus. Next base: position 5,049 of record JALOSK010000055.1, read on the forward strand.
ATGCTGGCGCTGGCACCGGCGCTGCTCGTGCTGCTGGGCTGGGGCGTGCTGGGCGATCGGATGGTGGCCGGCCAGGTGATCGCCACTCTGCCGGCGGCCGAGCAACCGGCGACGCCCAACGATCGCGCCGCGCTGTTGAACGAGGTGCGCGGCCTGGTGTCCGGCGATCTGCCCAAGGCCTTCAACCCGCTCGCGGAACGTCTGGCGCCCGTTTACGCCGCCGCTGATGCCAATGGCGATCTGCTGGCCGGTGCGCTGGCCGTGGCGCTGCTGTGTGCCGGCGGCGCCTGGGGCTACAGCCGGCTGCGTCCGGATTTCCGCGCCCGCAATCGGGTGGAGCGCCATGTGCGCACCATCCTGCTGCTCACCAGCGTGGTCGCCATCCTCACCACCTTCGGCATCGTGCTGTCGCTGATCTTCGAATCGATCCGCTTCTTCCAGATGGTCTCCCCGGTGGAATTCCTGACCGGCCTGCAGTGGAGCCCGCAGACGGCCCTGCGCGCCGATCAGGTCGGTGCGTCCGGCGCGTTCGGTGCGGTCCCGCTGTTCTGGGGCACCATCTTCATCGGCGCCATCATCGCCATGGCAGTGGCCATCCCGCTGGGCCTGATGTCGGCCATCTATCTCACCCAATATGCAGATCCGCGGCTGCGGCGCTGGCTGAAGCCGGTGCTGGAACTGCTCGCCGGGGTGCCCACCGTGGTCTATGGCTTCTTCGCCGCGCTCACCGTGGCGCCGCTGGTGCGCAGCTTCGCCGTCGCGCTGGGGATGACCGACGCCTCGTCCGACAGTGCGCTGGCCGCCGGCCTGGTGATGGGCATCATGATCGTGCCCTTCGTCTCCTCGATGGCCGATGATGCGCTCACCGCCGTGCCCGGCGCGATGCGCGATGGCAGCCTGGCCATGGGCGCCACCATGTCGGAAACGGTGAAGAAGGTGATGGTGCCGGCGGCGCTGCCGGGCATCATCGGCGGTGTGCTGCTGGCCGTGTCGCGCGCCATCGGCGAAACCATGATCGTGGTGATGGCGGCGGGTCTTGCGGCCAATCTCACGGCCAATCCGTTCAGCAGCGTCACCACCGTCACCACCCAGATCGTCGCCCTGCTCACCGGCGACCAGGAGTTCGACAGCGCCAAGACGCTTTCGGCCTTCGCGCTGGGCCTGGTGCTGTTCGTGATGACGCTCATCCTCAACATCTATGCCTTGGCCGTGGTGAAGAAATATCGGGAGGCCTACGAATGAGCGCGCCGGCCGTCCCGCTTGCCGAACGCCTTCAGGAACGGGGCCCCACCGACTGGACCGCGCCCGAGATGCAGGCGCGCATCGCCCGCCGCTATCGCGGGGAACGCAATTTCCGCCGGCTGGGGATGCTTGCCCTGATCGTGGCGGCCAGCTTCCTCGCCTTCCTGCTGTTCACCATCGTGCGCGACGGCTGGACCGGCTTCCAGCGCAGCGAGGCCCGGCTGGAGGTGACCTTCGATGCCGCCGTGCTTGGTGTTGATCCGGCGGCCGTGCGCGGCCCCGACGGCGCCGCCCTGCTGGCGCGGGCCGATTATCCCGGCCTGCTGCTGAAGGCCGCCGAACAGCTTGGCCCGGCATCGGACACGCTGTCGGATGCGGCCTGGCTGGAACTGCGCGATGCGCTGCTGGCCGATCCGGCCCTGCTGGGCAAACAGGCCAGCCTGTGGGTGCCGGTGCGATCCGGCATCGATCTGCTGGCCAAGGGCAAATATGATCTTTCGGCCCCGGCCGACAGCCGCGGCGTGTCCGATGAAGAGGTGGCGGACTGGCGCTGGCTGGATGGCCAGGGCCGCCTGCGCACCGGCTTCAACATGGCCTTCCTGACCGGCGCCGATTCCACCGAGCCGGAACTGGCCGGCATCGGCGGCGCCGCGCTGGGCTCGTTGTTGACCCTGCTCATCACCATTGCCATCGCCTTCCCGCTGGGCGTGCTGTCGGCGGTGTGGCTGGAAGAGTTCGCGCCGCGCGGCCGCCTGGCCGACCTGATCGAGCTTTCGATCAACAATCTCGCGGCGGTGCCCTCGATCATCTTCGGTCTGCTGGGCCTCGCCTTCTTCCTGAACATCGCCGGCCTGCCACGTTCGGCGCCACTGGTGGGCGGCATCACGCTGGCGCTGATGATCATGCCGGTGATCGTGATCGCCGCGCGCGTGGCCATCAAGGCCGTGCCGCCGTCCATCCGCGATGCGGCACTGGGTATCGGTGCGTCGCCCATCCAGGTGGTGTTCCATCATGTGCTGCCGCTGGCGCTGCCGGGCATCATGACCGGCACCATCATCGGTATTGCCCGCGCGCTGGGTGAAACCGCGCCGCTGCTGCTGATCGGCATGCGGGCGTTTGTCACCGATGTGCCCGAAGGCATCACCGCGCCGGCCACCGTGCTGCCCATGCAGGTGTTCCTGTGGTCGGATGATGTGCAGCGCGGCTTTGTCGAGAAAACGTCGGCTGCCATCCTGGTGTTGCTGGTCATCCTGATCGCGATGAACAGCCTGGCCATCTATCTTCGCAACCGCTTCGAGAGGCGCTGGTGAACCAGAATCCTGCCATCGGTCACAACCAACAGCCCAAGATGACGGCGCGTGGCGTCAATGTCTTCTATGGCCAGAAACAGGCCATCAAGGATGTGTCGATCGACGTGTCGTCCGATCATGTCACTGCCTTCATCGGCCCGTCGGGCTGCGGCAAGTCCACCTTCCTGCGCTGCCTCAATCGCATGAACGACACGGTGGACAGCGCCCGTGTGGAAGGCCGCATCGAACTGGATAGCCAGGACATCTATGCCGCCGCGATGGACGTGGTGCAGCTGCGCGCGCGGGTGGGCATGGTGTTCCAGAAGCCGAACCCGTTTCCCAAGTCGATCTATGAGAATGTTGCCTATGGCCCGCGCCTGCACGGCCTGGCGCGCAACAAGGCGGACATGGATGCGATCGTGGAAAGCGCCCTGCGCCGCGCTGGCCTGTGGGACGAGGTGAAGGATCGGCTGTCGGAAAGCGGCACCGCCATGTCGGGCGGGCAGCAGCAGCGCCTGTGCATCGCGCGCGCCATCGCCGTCGATCCCGAAGTGATCCTGATGGACGAGCCCTGCTCGGCCCTCGATCCCATCGCGACGGCGCGCATCGAGGAACTGATCGATGAACTGCGTGGCCGTTATGCCATCGTGATCGTCACCCACAACATGCAGCAGGCGGCCCGCGTCTCCCAGAAGACGGCTTTTTTCCACCTGGGCAGCCTTGTGGAGTATGATGATACCTCCACCATCTTCACCAATCCGCGGGAAACCCGGACGAAGGACTATATCACGGGCCGTTACGGCTGATCCGGTATCGAAAGGCGTTCCTCCAATGTCCCCTCCGTCCGAATTCTCGGCCCACACCGTCAAGAGCTTCGATGAGGACATCGCGCAGCTGCGCGCTGTCATCACGCGCATGGGCGGCCTGTGCGAAACGCAGATCGGCGATGCGGTGGACGCGCTGGTGAACCGCAATGTCGAGGCGGCCCGTGCCATCGTGGAACAGGATCTGCGCCTCGATGCGCTGGAGGCGGAGGCCGAGGCGCTGGCGGTGCGCATCATCGCCCTGCGCGCCCCGATGGCGGACGATCTGCGCGAGATCGTGGCGGCGCTGAAGATTGCCGGCGTTCTGGAACGCATCGGCGATTATGCCAAGAACATCGCCAAGCGCGCGTCGGTGGTGGCCCAGGCCCAGCCCATCGGCCCGGCGGTGATCATCCCGGAAATGGCCCGCGTGGTGGTGGAAATCATCCACGACACGCTGGACGCCTTCGTCGATCGCGATGCCGCCAAGGCGCTGGCCATCCTGTCGCGTGATCAGCAGGTGGATGAATTCTACAATTCGCTGTTCCGCTCGCTGCTGACGTTCATGATGGAAAATCCGCACTACATCACGCCGTCGACGCACCTGCTGTTCGTGGCCAAGAACCTGGAACGGATCGGCGATCACGCCACCTCGGTGGCCGAGATGGTGCATTATTCGGTGACCGGGCAGCGCCCGGCCGAGCGGCCCAAGAACGATTTCACCTCCACCCTGTACAGTCCCGAGTGATCCCTGCAACCGGCACAGGAGCCTGACCGATGCGCGCCAAGATCCTGCTTGTGGAAGATGATGCCAGCCTCGTCGAGCTGGTCACCTACAATCTTGAGAAGGAAGGCTTCGATGTCGTCCGCACCGGCGACGGGGAAGAGGCGCTGACCCTGGCCGAGGAGGAGAAGCCCGATCTCGTCATCCTCGACTGGATGATCGCCAACCTGTCGGGCATCGAGGTGTGCCGCCGCCTGCGCCGGGCACCCACCACGGCCAACCTGCCCATCGTCATGCTCACCGCGCGCGGGGACGAGGGCGATCGCATCCGCGGGCTTGAGACCGGTGCCGATGATTACATGACCAAGCCGTTTTCCCCGCGCGAGCTGATCGCGCGCATCCGTGCCGTGCTGCGCCGGCTGCGCCCGGCGCTGTCGGGCGGGCAGCTGGAATTCGCGGGCATCACCATGGACACCACGGCCCACCGCGTCACCCGCGACGAACGCACCGTGCAACTGGGCCCGACCGAATTTCGCCTGCTGCGCCATTTCCTGGAACATCCCGGCCGCGTGTTCAGCCGCGAACAGCTGCTGGATGCCGTGTGGGGCCGTGATGTCTATGTGGAACAGCGCACGGTGGACGTGCACATCCGCCGGCTGCGCAAGGCCATCAACGCCGGGCCGGGCGGCACCGAACTGCCCGATCTGATCCGCACCGTGCGATCGGCCGGCTATTCGCTGGATGCATCGCCGGCGGCGCAGGCGGCCGCCTGATCTCTCCTGTCCAGACCGCGAACGACGCGGACTCGCTTTGCAGCCCGCCCCGGCGCCGTTAAACGGCGCTCTGCGAGGACGAATCCAATTCAGCAGGGGTAAATTCCATGTCGCTTTCGTTTGAAGGGCGC
>JALOSK010000056.1 GCA_025458465.1 Sandarakinorhabdus sp.
CATGTTTTCGCGATATTTGCCCCAGTGCCCGGATTGCTCCCACTGGCGCGCGTCCATGATCTGCGGCGTCTTCACTTCCTGGTAGCCGGCGGCATCCAGCCGGCGGCGCATGTAGGCCTCCAGCGCGCGATAGATCACGAAACCGCGCGGGTGCCAGAACACGCTGCCGTGCGCTTCTTCCTGCAGGTGGAACAGGTCCATCTCGCGGCCCAGCTTGCGGTGGTCGCGCTTGGCGGCCTCCTCCAGCCGGGTCAGATGCGCGTCCAGCTGCTTCTTGTTGAGCCAGCCGGTGCCATAAATGCGCGAAAGCTGCGGGTTCTTCGGGTCACCGCGCCAATAGGCGCCCGACACGCGGGTCAGCTTGAAGGCGGCCGGATCCAGCTTGCCGGTGGAGGGCAGGTGCGGCCCGCGGCACATGTCCAGCCAGTCATCGCCAGACCAGTAGACGGTCAATTCGTCGCCATCGGGCAGGCTTTGCGCCCATTCGGCCTTGAAGCTCTCGCCCTGCTGCTTCCAGCGGCTCACCAACTGGGCGCGGCTCCACACTTCGCGGCGCAGCGGCTTGTCGGCGCGGATGATGGCGCGCATCGCCTCCTCGATCGCCGGCAGATCGTCTTCGGTGAAGGGGCCGCGATCGGCGGGCGGCGCGAAATCATAATAGAAGCCATCGTCGGTGGCCGGGCCAAAGGTGATCTGCGTGCCGGGAAACAGCGTCTGCACCGCTTCGGCCAGCACGTGCGCGAAATCGTGGCGCGCCAGTTCCAGCGCGTCGGCCTCGTCCTTCGCGGTGATCAGCGCCAGTTGCGCGTCGCCGGTGATGGGCCGGGAAAGATCGACCACCTCGCCATCCACCTTGGCGGCCAGGGCCGCCTTGGCCAGCCCCGGCCCGATGCTGGCCGCCACTTGCCCACCGGTGGTGCCACGCGCAACTTCGCGCCGGGAGCCATCGGGAAGCGTCAGGGTGATGAGGTCGGACATGGGTCTCGCGTCTTTTTCAGCTTGGCTTGCCACGGAAAACTGGCCCGTTGCACCTGTCGCCGCCCGGGCGTGAAGTCAAGCCGTGGCGCTTTCCCCCCAGCGCTGCCCGTGGCGCTTCCCGTGGCGCTTCCCGTATCGCTTCCCCTGGCGCTTCCCATGCCCGCCCGCTTCGCCTATCCCCGCCGGCATGAGCAGCCTTCAGCATCTCGATCATCAGGGCGCGGCGTTGGCCTGTCGCTTCCGGCCCGGCGCCGGGCCACTGCTGGTGTTCCTGCCCGGTTACATGAGCGACATGACCGGTTCGAAGGCCGAAGCGCTGGACGATTGGGCGCGCATGAACGCCCGGGCCTGCCTGCGGCTGGATTATTCGGGCTGCGGCGCCAGCGGGGGCGATTTTCTGGAGGGCAGCATCGGCCGCTGGACCGCCGATGCGCTGGCGGTGATCAACCATGTCTGGCCGCAAGGCGATGTGCTGCTGGTGGGATCGTCGATGGGTGGCTGGATCGCGCTGCTGGCGGGGCTGGCCCTGAAGGATCGGCTGGCCGGGCTGGTGGGCATTGCCGCCGCGCCGGATTTCACCAGCTGGGGCCTCACCGTGGGCGAGGCCGAACGCCGGCAGCTGGAACGCCACGGGTTCTTCACGAAGCCATCGGATTATGGCGAACCCTATCGCTATTCGGCGGCGCTGCTCGGCGATGCGCCGGCGCGGCTGCTGCTGGATGGGCAGATCGGGATCACAGCGCCGGTGCGGCTGCTGCATGGCCAGCGTGATGATGCGGTGCCGTGGCGGCTGTCGCTGGACATCGCGGCCCGGCTGGTGGGGACAGATGTTCAGGTGCGGCTCATCAAGGATGGTGATCATCGCCTCTCGCGCGAGGCCGATATCGCCACCCTGATCGCCACGGTTGAAGAGCTGCTGTGAAACGCCTGCTGCCCATCCTGCTGTTGCTGGCGTCTCCTGCGCTGGCGGCGCCGTCTGATCCGACGCGCTATGCCGCCTGCATCGAACTGGCGGGCAAGGATCCGGCGCGATCGCTGCAGCTGGCCTATGGCTGGCTGGCCGAAGGCGGCGGCGTGCCGGCGCGCCACTGCCTGGCGGTGGCGCAGATGCAGGCCCGCCATTATGACGCCGGGCTGAAAAGCTATGAAGTTGCCGGCATTGCCAGCGAGGATGCCGGCGACGGGCAGGCCATCGCGCTGTGGCGGCAGGCCGCCGATGCCGCGCTGATCGCTGGCCGCCCGGCCGATGCTGTCCGCTTCATCACCCGGGCACTGAACCGGCCGGGCGGGGCGGAATTGTCGCCGCGGGCCGAAGCCGATCTGCGCCTCGCCCGCGCCGAAGCGCTGGTGGAGGATGGCAAGCCGGATGCGGCCATGGCCGATCTGGATGCGGCGACCACGGTGGCCCCCGCCAGCGTCACCGGCTGGCTGCTGAAGGCCACGCTGCACCGCCGGCAGGGCGAACTGGCGCCGGCCGAAGCCGCGCTGCTGAAGGCCGCCGCCCTGGCGCCGGATTCGCCGGATGTGGAGCTGGAAGCCGGCAACATCGCCGCCGCCAAGGGCGACATGGCGCTGGCCCGGCAGGCCTGGGAAGCCGCCGCCGCCGACGGGGCGGACACGCCGGCCGGGCAGGCGGCGGCCAGCGCGCTGGGCCGGGTGGCCACCACCCTGCCGCAAAAGCCACTGACGGATGCGCCGCCACCTGCTATTCCACGCTGATGGCCCGCACCGATTTCCGCTTCGTCTGGATGGCCCGCGCCCGCTATGCCGAGGTTGATGCGCAGGCGATCGTGTTCAACAGCCGATACCTCGAATATTTCGACATCGGCATCACCGAATATTTCCGCGCCGTGGGCCTCTATCCCGAGCCGGGGCTGAAGGGCGCGCCGGAACTGCACGTGGTGAAGGCCGAGGTGGTGTATCACGCCCCCGTGCTGCTGGACGAGGAAATCGCCATCTGTGTGCGCTGCGACAAGGTGGGCCGCACGTCGATGACCTTCGCCTTTGAAATTCACGGTGCAATCGGGGGCGCTGCGGGCGAGGATCTGCGCGCCAGCGGCACCGAGGTGCAGGTGCACGTGGACGAACCGCGCGGCCGGCCAACGCCGGTACCCGATGCGCTGGTGGCGAAGTTCGAAGCTTATGAGGGATTGGCCCTGAAATGAAATATCTGCACACCATGATCCGCGTGTCGGATGTGGCCGAAACGCTGCGCTTCTTCGATCTGCTGGGCCTGAAGGAACTGCGCCGCTACGACAACGAGGCCGGGCGCTTCAGCCTGATCTTCCTGGCCGCGCCGGGCGATGAAAGCGCCCAGATCGAGCTGACCCACAATTGGGACGAGAAGGGCTATGACGGCGGGCGCAATTTCGGCCACGTCGCCTACGCGGTGGAGAATATCTACGAAAGCTGCCAGCGGCTGATGGATGGCGGCGTGACGATCAACCGCCCGCCGCGCGATGGCCGCATGGCCTTTGTGCGCACGCCCGATGGCATTTCGGTGGAGCTGCTGCAGGCCGGCCCGGCACTGGCCCCGGCGGAACCCTGGGCCTCCATGCCCAATGTCGGGAGCTGGTGATATGCTCGACATCATCGGCATCCCCGTCCTCACCGACAATTATGTCTGGCTGGCCCATGATGCGGACAGCGGCGAGACGGCGGTGATCGATCCCGCCGTGGCCGGGCCGGTGCTGGAAGCCGCGACCAGCCGCAACTGGAAGATCACCCAGATCTTGAACACCCACTGGCATCCCGATCATGTCGGCGGCAACGCCGATATCGTCGCCGCCACCGGCGCGAAGGTGACGGGCCCGAAGGGCGAGGCGGCGAAGATCCCGCACATCAGCCGCGCGGTGGGTGAAGGTGATGAAGTGCGCATCGGCACCCATGTTGCCCGGGTGATCGATTGCCCGGCGCACACCGCCGGCCACATTGCCTTTGCCTTCGAAGGCGCGCTGTTTGCCGGGGATACGCTGTTCGCGATGGGCTGTGGCCGCTTGTTCGAAGGCACGGCCGAACAGATGCACGCGGCGCTGGCCAAGTTCATGGCGCTCCCCGCCCGCACGCTGGTCTATTGCGCGCATGAATACACGCAATCCAACGCGCGCTTTGCCTTGACCGTGGAGCCGGATAACGAGGCGCTGGTCAAGCGCGCCGAGGCCGTGGACCGGCTGCGGTCTCGCGGCGAACCAACGGTGCCGTTCAGCCTTGCCATGGAAGCCGCCACCAATCCGTTCGTGCGCGCCGGCAGCGTGGAGGAACTGGCCCGCCGCCGCGCCGCGAAGGACAGTTTCCGGGGCTGACGTTCAGCAAGGATAAAGCCGCAGCGCAGCAAGGAGGGTTGCATGATCAGACTCGCACTCATCGCAGCGGCGCTGGTCGCCGCCGGCCCCGTTGTCGCGCAGGAGGCCGCCGCGCCCGACAAGCCGGAAACCGCGTCGTGCCTGCCAACCCGCAACATCCTGCAGGCCTATGCCGGGATCGACGGCAAATGGTATGCGCGGGTGAGCGGCAGCAAATGGTGGCGCAACACCATGGAATGCCCGACGCTGCAGCCGCGCCGCGGGGTGGTCCACAATTCCCCCATCGGCAGCCAGTGCCGGGGCGACATCGTGCAGGTGGTGGACTTCAACCTGGGCGGCGTGAATTTCGGTGGCTGCGCGCTGGACACGTGGGAACGGGTGGACAAGCCGGCGCCGCAGCGCGCGCCAAAGTCTGCCAAGCCCCGCTGAAGCGCCTCAGCGGCGCTGCAGCCGCGCCTCGATCGCATCCCAGATGCGGGCCGGCGTGTTGGTGCCGTTGAAACGATCGATGGCGCGAATGCCGGTGGGCGAGGTGACGTTGATTTCGGTCAGGTGGCCGGCAATCACGTCGATGCCCACGAAGATCAGCCCGCGCGCCTTCAGTTCCGGCCCCAGCCGGGCGCAGATTTCCTGTTCGCGCGCCGTCAGCTCGGTTGGCTCGGCGCTGCCGCCGGCCGCCAGGTTGGACCGGATTTCGCCAGAGCGCGGCAGGCGGTTGATGGCGCCCGCCGGCTCCCCATCCACCAGCACGATGCGCTTGTCGCCCTTGGCGACGTCCGGCAGGAAGGCCTGCACCATGAAGGGTTCGCGCCAGACATGGCCGAACAGTTCGACCAGCGCGGCCAGATTGCCATCCGCCTTGTCGATCAGGAACACCGCCGCCCCGGCATTGCCATACAGCGGCTTGATCACCACCGCGCCGTGACGGGCGCGAAAATCCATCGCCTCCTCAAGGCTTCGCGTCACCAGCGTGGGCGGCATCAGATCGGGAAAGCGCAGCACGAACAATTTTTCGGGCGCGTTGCGCACCTCGGCCGGATCGTTGACCACCAGCGTCTTGCCCTGCACCTGTTCCAGCAGATGGGTGGCGGTGATGTAGCCCATGTCGAAGGGCGGATCCTGCCGCATCAGCACGACATCGCTGTCATCCGCCAGATCGATGGCGGCACGATCGGCCAGCCAGCGGAAATGCGCGCCGGGCTGGTTCTCCACCGTCAGCGCCCGCGCCGATGCGCGCACCCGGCCGCTTTCGGCGGACAGGTGATCGGGGTGATATTGCCACAGGCGGTGCCCGCGGGCCTGTGCTTCCAGCATCAGCGCGAAGGTGGAATCGCCGGCGATGTTGATGGATTCGATCGGGTCCATCTGGACCGCGACGCGCAACGTCATGTTGGAATTCCTGTTGTTCAGTTGTCGGAACGGGCCAGCGTGGCCAGCGTGGCGCGGATGCGCTGGACCAGGGCCGGATCATGGGTGGTTTCCAGCATCGCGGTCAGGCTGGCGCGGGCGGCGCCGAAGCGGCCCATGCGCTGTTCCAGCTGCGCGCGTTCCCACCACAGCGCGCTCATCCGCGGCGCCACGGTGGTCATGCGTTCATAAAGGGCGAGCGCCCGCTTGACGTCGCCGGACAGGCGCGCCCGGCTGGCCTGGTTGGACAGCAGCCGCACCAGCATCTGGCGATGGCCAAGCACCGGGAAGCGCCCGCCAATCGGCGCACCGCCGCCATGGCGGGCAATATCGGCGGCGCGGCGCGGCGACACGCTGCTGCCATGATCGAAGGGATCGATCAGCGCCGGGGTGCCACCGCCATGCACCTCCACCAGCACATGGCCGGGCAGCGACAGGGCTTCGGCGCGCCAGCCCACCCGGCGGGCCAGCGCGACATACAGGATGGACAGGGCAATCGGCAGGCCGCGGCCACGTTCGGCCACCGCCACCAGATCGGCGTTCAGCGGATTGTCGTAATCCTCGGAATCGCCGGTCAGGCCGCCTTCTCCGGCAATCAGGCCGGCCAGTCGCAGCGCCCGGCCGGAACCGGTGGCCGGCGACAGATCGCGTTGCAGGGTGACAGACCAGTTCTGCACCAGCCGGCGCAGGCGGGCGGCATCGGCGCGCGGCCGATCGGCGAGGCTGAGCGCGATCCCGGCTTCCACCAGATCGATATCGGCATCATCCATCAGGCCGATCGTTGCCAGTTCCATGCCCGCTGCCATCATCACCCATCCCGCCACACGGCGACCAGATGGACCGGGAAAGCCCATGGCCTGATCACCACGGCATCGTGCCGCAACACTGCCCCCGGCCAGCCATGGCGCACGGCAAGCCAGCGGGCGGCTGCTTCACAACGCGCCTGCTGGCGAGGATGCAGCGCCAGCAGGCCAGAGTCGAGAGTGGCGCGCGCTTTCACCTCCACGAACACCAGCGCATTGCGCCGCCGCATGACCAGATCGATTTCGCCAACCGGCGTGCGCACGCGCCGGCCAATCAGCCGATACCCCTTTGCGATCAACCAGATGGCGGCAATATCCTCGGCCCGGCGGCCGCGCCGTTCATGCTGGCGCCGGGCCTCACTGGCCATTTTTCAGGGCCAGCGCCCGCGCATACACGGATGATTTGTGGAGGCCCATCGCATCGGCGACATGGCGGGCGGCATCCTTCACCCGCATGGTTTCCAGCGCCGTGGCCAGCGCCGAATCGATATCGGTGGCGGCCGGTGGCGGTGCGGCAAGCGGCGGCCCGACGATGATCACCAACTCTCCCTTCGGCGGCGAATCGGCCCAGCGCGCCGCCAGTGCCGACAAGGGGCCGTCCACCAGCTCCTCGTGGCGCTTGGTCAGTTCGCGGCCAACGGCGGCCGGCCGGTCGCCCAACCCGTCGTGCAGGGCCGCCAGCGTGGCGGCAAGGCGCGGCCCGGCTTCATAGAATACCAGCGTGGCCGGCACCGCAGCCAGTTCGGCGATGGCGGCGGCGCGGGCGCCGGCCTTGGCGGGCAGGAAGCCGGCGAACAGGAAACGGTCGGTGGGCAGCCCGGCGATGGACAGGGCCGCGATGGCCGCCGACGGGCCGGGCACCGCCACCACGTTGACACCGGCGGCCCGCGCCTCTGCCACCAGCTTGCAGCCCGGATCGGAGATCAGCGGTGTGCCGGCATCGGACACCAGGGCCACCGGATCGACCAGTGCCCGCGCGATGATGCCGGGGCGCATCCTGTCGGCATTGTGATCGTGATAGGGCGTCATGCGGGTGGCGATGCCGAAGTGATGCAGCAGCTTTCCGGTGACCCGCGTGTCCTCGCAGGCGATCAGGCTGGCGCCGGCCAGCACGGCCAGCGCGCGGGCGCTGATGTCACCGAGATTGCCGATCGGCGTCGCGACGATGTAAAGACCGGCCGCAAGTGGCGGCACGGCTTTGGCCGTTTCGCCGGATTGGGTTGCGGTGGAGGAAGACGGATCGTGCACGCAAACATCAAGAGCGCGCCGCAGCGCCGCTGGCAAGAGCTGCCGGCGTGGCCCGGTGGTGGAATGCGCGCGCTCGGCCTCGGTCTCGCCCTGTTGGTTGCGGCCTGCGCGCCCACCCGCAAGGCGCCCCCGGTGGTGGCACCGCCGCCGCCAGTGGTCGCCCCGGTCGAACGGCCGGCGCCGGTGGTGAAGATGAACAGCGTCGCCCTGCTGGTGCCGTTGACCGGGCCCAACGCAGCGCTTGGCCAGTCCATCGCCAATGCCGCACGCCTGGCGATGGCCGAACTTGGCCAGCCACAGGTGAACCTGATCACCATCGATACCGCGCCCGGTGCCGGCGATGCAGCCGCCAGGGCGATGGCGCAAGGCGCCGGCGTGATCCTGGGGCCGCTGCTGGGCAGCGAGGTGGCGGCGGTGCAGGCCGCGGTGGCCGGCCGCCCGGTGCCGATCCTGTCCTTCTCCAACGACACGGCGGTTGCCGGCGGCAATGTGTTCGTGCTGGGCTTCCAGCCCGATCAGGCCATTGCCCGGGTGGTGGCCCATGCCCGCAGCCGCGGCGTGGAACGCTTTGCCGCGCTGGTGCCGCAGGGCGCCTACGGGCAGCGCGCCCAGCTGGCGTTCGTGAAGGCGGTGACCGATGCGGGCGGGCGCAGCACGGCGGTGGTGCCCTATGCCCGCACGCCCGACAAGCTGGCCGCGGCGGCGGCGCAGGTGACCAATCATGCCGCGCGCCTGCGGGCCAGCAGCGACAAGCCGGTGATCCGGCCCGATGGCACGGTGGCCCGGGTGGCCGGCACGCTGGCGCCGGTGCCGTTCCAGGCGCTGCTGATCGCCGATTCGGGCGCGGTGGCGGCGCGTTTCCTGCCGCCGCTGGCACGCTATGGCGCCGGGCCGGATCAGGTGCTGATCCTGGGCACCGAATTGTGGAACAACGAACCCGGCCTGGCGCGCATTCCGGCGATGAAGGGCGCGATGTTCGCCACCGTTTCCGATGCGCGCTTCAACCAGCTCGCCGGCCGATATCGCCAGCGCTTTGGCCACAATCCGTCGCGGCTGGCCTCGCTGGGCTATGATGGCATGCTGCTGATCAGCGGGCTGGCCGCGCGCTGGCCGGTGGGCCAGCCGTTCCCGCGTGCCGAACTTCTGGCCCGCGAAGGCTTTGCCGGCATCGACGGCGCCTTCCGCTTCACGCCGCGCGGCACCGTGGACCGGGCGCTGGAGGTGGACCAGATCGGCAGCGGCGTGGTGTCGCCGGCGCCAACCGCGTTTTAACGCGCGATTTCGGCCAGCACCGCGTTGGCCAGCGGCCAGCCGGCCGGGGTGAGGCGGATGCCCCTTGCATCGGCGTGCAGCAGGCCCTGGGCGGCCAGTCGTTCGACAGCAGCGCTGTCGACAGCGTCGGCCAGCGCGGTGCCGCTGCGCGCCGCAAAGCGGGCGGCATCCAGCCCTTCGGCCAGCCTCAGCCCCATCACCAGCGCCTCGTGGGCGCGTTCGGTGGGGGTGAGCGGCGTCTCGTTCTCCATGCCGTGCCCGGCCCCGGTCACGCCGGCCAGCCAGTGTTCGGGCTTCTTGCGGCGCAGCGTGGCGATACCGCCGCGGCGGCCATGCGCGCCCGGCCCGATCCCGGCATAGTCGCCATAGCGCCAATAGGTCAGGTTGTGCCGGCTCTCCATGCCGGGCGCGGCGTGGTTGGAGATTTCATAGGCGGGCAGGCCTGCCTGCGCCGTCATTGCCTGCGTGATGGCGAACAGATCGGCGCTGGTGTCCTCGTCCGGCAGCACCAGCTCGCCGCGGGCGTGCAGGGCGGCAAAACGCGTGCCGGGCTCGATGGTGAGCTGATAGAGCGACAGGTGCGTGGTGCCGAAGCCCAGCGCGCGCGCCAGTTCCGCCTGCCATGCCTCGCGCGTCATGCCGGGCCGATCATAGATCAGATCGAAGCTGACGCGGCCAAAGGTGGCTTGCGCGACATCCAGCGCGGCCAGCGCGGCAGCGACATCGTGGGGCCGGCCCAGCAGCTTCAGGGCGGCATCGTCCAGCGCCTGCACGCCAAGGCTCAGCCGGTTGACGCCGGCGCTGGCGAAACCGGCAAAACGCGCCGCCTCCACGCTCGACGGGTTGGCCTCCAGCGTGATTTCCAGATCGGGTTCGGGCGTCCAGTGCTGGCAGGCCGCCGCGATGATGGCGGCCACGGTGGCCGGCGGCATCAGGCTGGGGGTGCCGCCGCCGAAGAAGATGCTGGCCAGCCGCCGGCCTTGGTGACGCAGAACGGCCAGTGGACGTACAGCGCGACGGGCGGTGCGTCTGTCATGCTGCCGGCGGCAGCAGGGCCACAAGTTGCCGGAACGCCCGGGCGCGGTGATTGTCCGCCTCCTTTTCGGCGCGGGTCATCTCGCCATAGGTCTGGCGCTGCC
>JALOSK010000334.1 GCA_025458465.1 Sandarakinorhabdus sp.
AACCGCCGCCCCAAACGCCTATCCGCAACGCCGGACAGATGGCCGAGTGGTTTAAGGCAGCGGTCTTGAAAACCGCCGTGGGTGAAAGCTCACCGTGGGTTCGAATCCCACTCTGTCCGCCATTTTTGCCCCGCCGTGTCGCAGGGGCAGATCCGACACCGGAAGGAACAGCGGCGATGCACGACGCCAGGGGCGCCAGCCGGCGCGAATTTGCCGCCATGTTGCTCGCCGGGGCCGGCATTGCTGGCTTGCCAGCCGCCGCGTTTGCGCAATCCGGCCCGGTGGAGTCCCCGGTAGAGCCAACGCGCCTGATCAGTGCCGGCGAAACGCTGCGCCCGGAGATCACCGGCAGTTTCGGCATCGTCGCCGCTGGCCGCCATTATGCCTGCGCCGCCGGCATCCGCATGCTGCTGGCGGGCGGCAATGCCACCGATGCCGGCGTGGCCGCGGTGCTGGCGGCCGCCGTCACCGAAATTTCCCATTTCGGCTTTGGCGGTGAGGCCCCGGCCATCATCCACGATGCCAAATCGGGCCGCAGCGTTGTGGTCAACGGCCAGGGCAGCGCCCCTGCCCTTGCCCGGCCAGAGGTGTTCGCTGCCGAAGCTGTGATACCCGGCAATGGCCCCAATGGCGGCACCATCCCGGCCGTGCTGGATGCGATGGCGCTGGCCTTGCAGTTCAACGGCACCAAATCGCTTGCCGACGTGCTGCAGCCGGCGATCGAGCTGGCCGATGGGTTCGTGATGTACAACTTCCTGGCCGAGGTGTTCGTCAGCCAGCAAGCGGCCACATCCCGGTGGGACTGGGCGCGCCGCACCTATTACCCGGATGGCACGCCGCCGCGCACCGGTGCGATGTTCCGGCAGCCCAATCTGGCCCGCACGCTGCGCATCATTGCCGAAGCCGATGCGGCCACCCTTGCCCGCACGCGTGATCGCACCGCCGCCATCCAGGCCGGGCGCGATGCCTTCTACAAGGGCGATATCGCGCGGCGCATGGCAGCAGCGGTAGAGGCGGATGGCGGCCTGCTGCGCCATGCTGATCTTGCCGGCTACCAGGGCCGGATCGAAGCGCCGACCAGTGTGGAGGTGTTTGGCCACACGGTGCTGAAGGGCGGCTTCTGGAGCCAGGGCCCGGCCCTTTTGATGGCGATGAACATCGCGGAGGCTGCCGGCATCGCCGGCATGGCGCCGGGTTCCGAAGCCTATCTCCACACGTTGGCCGAAAGCATCAAGCTCGCCTTTGATGATCGCAACATGTATTTTGGCGATCCCGATTTCGCCGATGTGCCGGCCAGGGGCCTGCTGTCGAAGGCCTATGCCGCCGAACGAGCGAAGCAGATCACGCCGATGGCATCGCTTGCACATCGCTATGGCAATCCATGGGCGCACGAAGGCCGCGCCCGCCGCACGCCTGCCTTCGCGCCGCACGTGCTGCAGCGCCCCGCCGGGCCCAGTGCCGATACCACCGCCATCGAAGTGGTGGACGCCGATGGCAATCTGTTCAGCTGCACGCCATCATCGGGCTGGCTGCTGGGCGGCGCCTATGTTGCCGGCGATACCGGCGTGCCGATGAGCAACCGGCTGACCATCTTCGATCTCGACCCCGAAAGCCCCAACGTGCTGGCACCGGGCAAGCGGCCGCGCACCACGTTGACGCCAACGCTGGTGCTCAAACAGGGCAAGCCCTACCTCGCCATCGGCACGCCCGGCGGTGACAACCAGGATCAGCAGATCATGAACGTGCTGCTGCGCGTGTTGATCCATGATCAGCCGTTGCAGGCCGCCATCGAGGAACCGCGCATCAATTCCAACCATTTCCACAACAGCTTCAGCACCAAGAAGGCCGAACCGGGCGTGCTGGAAATCGAAAACCGCGTGCCGGAAGCGGTGCGGGCCGGCCTGGCGGCACGCGGTCACAAGCTGAACGTGCTGGGCCCGTATGGCGTTTCCACCGGGGTGGTGGCAGCCGGCGTGGTGCCGGGCACCAAGACCTTGCGCGGCGGTGCCGATGTGCGCCGCGAACGCTATGTGTTCGGCTGGTAGGAACGGGCGTCAGTCAAGGCAATCGCTTCAGTCAAGGCAATCGCTGGCGCCGGGGCTGAACGCTGCCGTGGTGCGCGGGTTCTTGCGATACACGTCGTCGTGCACTGTCAACGCGCCGTCATCGCCCACCTCGGCGGTGAGATAGGTGACGATCACCGGGATCGGCTGGGCGAACTTGATGGTTTTCGTTTCGCGGCTGGTGTCCACGAAGGTCTGCAAACTGTCGCGGCTGGCCGGCGGGCCCAGCAGCGTGGCGGCGAAATCCATCGGATTGTCCACCCGCATGCAACCATGGCTGAAGGCGCGCTTTTCCCGGTCGAACAGGGATTTCGAGGGCGTATCGTGGAGGCCGATGCTCTGGGCGTTGGGGAAATCCAGCTTCATGCGGCCCAGCTGGTTGTCTGGCCCCGGTGCCTGGCGATAGCGGGTGCCCTGCTTCACATAGCCTTTGGCCGCCGCCGTTTTCGGGGTGCGCGCCAGCATGCGCCCGACGCTTTCGGCAACGATGCTGGCGGGCACCTCCCACCAGGGATTGAGGATCACGCCCTTGGCCTCGGCGCGGAATTCCGGTGT
>JALOSK010000057.1 GCA_025458465.1 Sandarakinorhabdus sp.
CCGCCCGCGCTGCGCCCGGTTGCAACTGCCGCCGCATCCGTTATGCCGAAGGGCAGGGGAAACAGGCGGGGAGGCCGGATCTTGAGCAGCGATGCAGCCGTGGTGCAGGATGTGATCGATCCCAGGCGGGACCGGCTGGTGATCGTGGCCAGTTCGCTGGGCACCGTGTTCGAATGGTATGATTTCTTCCTCTATGGCATTCTTGCCAGCCTGCTTGGCAAGTTGTTCTTTGCCACCGGCAACCCCACCACCGAACTGCTGTTCAGCCTGTTCGCCTTTGCCATCGGCTTCTTCTTCCGGCCGCTGGGCGCGCTGCTGTTCGGCTGGTTCGGCGACAAGGTGGGGCGCAAATACACCTTCCTGATCACCATCAGCGTGATGGGCGGCGCCACCGCCTGCATCGGCCTTTTGCCCACCTATGAACAGGCCGGCATCATGGCGCCCATCCTGCTGCTGCTGCTGCGCACATTGCAGGGGCTGGCGCTGGGCGGCGAATATGGCGGTGCGGCGATTTACGTGGCCGAACACGCCCCCCCGGGCAAACGCGGCGCCTATACAAGCTGGATCCAGGCGGCGGCGGCCGGCGGTTTCATGCTCACGCTTGCCGTGGTGCTTTCGGCAAAGGCGATCATTCCGGAAGAGGCGTTCAATGCCTGGGGCTGGCGGGTGCCGTTCCTGGTGTCCATCCTGCTGCTCGCCATCTCGATCTGGGTGCGGCTGATGCTGGCCGAAAGCCCGGTGTTCCAGAAGATGAAGGCGGCCGGCACCACATCGAAGAACCCGTTCAAGGACGCGCTGTCGGCGCCCGGCAACAAGGGCCGGCTGCTGATTGCGCTGGCGGTTTCGGCCGGCTTCACGGTGATCTTCTACACCAGCCAGTTCGGCACGCTGTATTTCCTGCAGAACACCGCGCGCCTGCCGGAAACGGAAGCGCTGCTCTATCTCGCCGTTGGCGTGCTCGTCTCGGCGCCTGCCTATGTGTATTTCGGCGGCCTGTCGGATCGGTTCGGGCGCAAGCAGGTGCTGGTCGCCGGTTTCGTGCTGACGCTGATCGCGCTGTTCCCGATCTTCAACCTGATGGCCAAGGGGGCCAATCCGGCGCTGTCGGAAGCCATGGCCAGCGCTCCCGTCACCGTCGAGCTGCCGCCCTGCGATTACAACATCTTCCTGAAACAGGAAGCCGAATGCGGCAAGGCGCTGGAATGGTTGACCAAGCGGGGTGTGTCATACAGCAAGACGGATGCACCCGTGCTGGCCATGAACGTGGCTGGCACGCGGCTTGAAGGCTTCGACAAGGACGCCTGGAACAGCGCGCTCAACACTGCCGGCTGGCCGGAAAAGGCCGATCCGGATCGCATCGTCGCCTGGCAGTTGCTGCTGGCGGTCATGGCCATCGGGCTGCTTTCGGGCTGGACCTATGCGCCGATTGCCGCGCTGCTGGTGGAGATGTTCCCGGCCCGTGTGCGCTATACCTCCATGTCGGTGCCCTATCATATCGGCACGGGCTATTTCGGCGGGTTCCTGCCGGTGGTCTCGCAATATATCGTGGTGTCCACCGGCGATGTGTTTGCCGGCCTGTGGTACACGATCGCGGTGGTGACAGTGGGTCTGATCGTGATGCTGCTGTTCCTGAAGGACACGCGCGACATCGACATCCACGATTGAGGTGCCCTGATGAGCGGACCGAACACCGGGCCCTTGGCCGGCTATCGCATCATTGATTGCTCGCAAATCGTCTCGGGTCCGATGGCCTGCCAGATGCTGGCCGATCAGGGGGCCGAGGTGGTCAAGGTGGAAAGCCCCGGCGGCGATCCGGTGCGCAGCCTGGGGCCGCGCAAGGGCGATCTGTCGTCCATGTTCATCGCGGTCAACCGCGGCAAGCAGGGCCTGTGCCTTGATCTGAAGCACCCGGATGGCGTGGCCATCCTCGAACGGCTGATCGCCACGGCCGATGTGCTGGTGGAAAATTTCCGCCCCGGTGTGATGGAACGGCTGGGGCTGGGCTGGGACCGGCTGCGTGGCCTGAACCCGCGCCTGATCTATTGCTCCATCACCGGCTTCGGCCCGGATGGCCCCTATCAGAACGTGCGCGTCTATGATCCGGTCATCCAGGCCGTGTCGGGCATCGCCGCCTCCCAGGTGGACAAGGAAGGCACGCCCGGCCTCGTGCGCCATCTGGTGGCCGACAAGGTGACGGCGCTGACTGCCGCGCAGGCCATCACCGCCGCGCTGCTGCGCCGGGAACGTGGTGGGGATGGCGCGCCCGGCGAACGGTTGGAAGTGGCTATGCTGGATGCCGCCATCGCCTTCAACTGGCCCGATGGCATGTACAATTACAGTTTTCAGGATGATGCGCCCGACCGCTGGCCCGAATATGGCGCGCAGATGCGGCTGTGGAAGGCGGCCGATGGCCAGGTCGCGATCGGCGCCCTGCAGGATGCCGAGTTCGTGGCACTTGCCCGCAGCCTTGGCCGCGATGATCTGGCCGACGATCCGCGCTTCCGATCCCCGGCGGGCCGCATCAAGTATCAGCGCGAATGGGCGCCGCAGGTCTCGGCCGAGATCGCCCGCCGCACCCGGGCCGAGCTGATGGCGGGCTTTGTGGCCCATGGCGCCGTGGGCGGTCCGGTGGTGAAGCTGGAAGACGTCCCCGAAGATGCGCAGGTGCAGCACAACGGCATCTGTATCGAGGTGGCACATGATGACGCGGTGGGCCGTGTGCGCCAGGCCCGCGCGCCGGCCCGCTTTGGCAGCGCCCTGCCGGCCCCCGGCCCGGCGCCGCATCTGGGCCAGCACAGCCGGCAAGTGCTTGCCGTGCTGGGCCATGATGATGCCGCCATTGCCGCCCTGATCGAAGCCGGCATCGTGAAGGGCTGAACTTCGGCTGAAATGGCCCTGAAAGGCGCTGGCCGGCCCGGCATGGCTCTTGCATCATTGCCGCGGGGCCTGCGCTGATTCTGCCATTGCAGCGGCCGGCGCGGCTTCCCATATCGGGCAGGACAGGCGGCCATCGATGGCCGCGACGGAGACGAGATGACAAGCGAAACCCAGATACTGCCCGTCCAGACCCTGCCCGTCCTGCCGCTGCGCGACATCGTGGTGTTCCCGCAGATGATCGTGCCGCTGTTCGTGGGCCGCGAGAAATCGGTGGCGGCGCTGGAAGCTGCCATGGCCGACAATCGCACCGTGTTCCTGCTCAGCCAGAAGAACCCGTCGGACGAGGATCCCGATGCCGACGGGCTGTACGATGTGGGCACGGTGGCCACCGTGCTGCAACTGCTGAAGTTGCCGGATGGCACGGTGAAGGTGCTGGTGGAAGGCCAGACCCGCGCCAGCCTGGTGACGCTGAACGGCGATGCCGGCCATCTGGTGGCCGAGGTGGCCGACCGCCCGGACACCGAACGTGCCGATACCGAGATCGCCGCGCTGCTGCGTTCGGCGCAGAGCCAGTTCGAACAGTTCGTGAAGCTGAACAAGAAGGTGGCGCCGGAAATCGCCAGCCAGATTGCCGCGATCGAGGAACCGGGCCGCTTTGCCGACACGGTGGCCGCCAACCTGGGCCTGAAGATTGCCGACAAGCAGGCCCTGCTGGCCGAACCGGACGTGGGCGCGCGGCTGGAGAAGATCTTTGCCTTCATGGAAGGCGAGCTGGGCGTGCTGCAGGTTGAGAAGAAGATCCGCAACCGCGTGAAGCGGCAGATGGAAAAGAGCCAGCGCGAATATTATCTGAATGAGCAGATGAAGGCGATCCAGCGCGAGCTGGGCGAGGATGACGAGAAGGACGAAGCCGCCGAGTTCGAAGGGCGCATCGCCAAGACCAGGCTTTCCAAGGAAGCGCGCGAAAAGGCCATGGCCGAACTGAAGAAGTTCAAGGCGATGGCGCCGCAGTCGGCAGAGGCCACCGTGGTGCGCAACTATCTCGACACGCTGCTGGGGCTGCCGTGGGCCAAGAAGTCCAAGGTGAAGAAGGACATCGTGTCGGCGCAGGCCGTGCTGGATGCCGATCATTATGGCCTTGAGAAGGTGAAGGACCGGATCATCGAATATCTGGCCGTGCAGGCGCGCACCAACAAGCTGAAGGGGCCGATCCTGTGCCTTGTCGGCCCGCCCGGCGTCGGCAAGACCAGCCTTGGCCGCAGCATCGCCAAGGCGACGGGGCGCGAATTCATTCGCCACAGCCTTGGCGGCGTGCGCGACGAGGCCGAGATCAGGGGCCACCGCCGCACCTACATCGGTTCGATGCCCGGCAAGATCATCCAGAACCTGAAGAAGGCTGGCACGTCAAACCCGCTGTTCCTGCTGGATGAAATCGACAAGCTGGGCCAGGATTTCCGCGGTGACCCGGCGTCGGCCCTGCTCGAGGTGCTGGATCCTGAACAGAACAAGGCGTTCAACGACCATTATCTGGAGGTCGATTACGACCTGTCGGACGTGATGTTCGTCACCACCGCCAACAGCTACAACATGCCCCAGCCGCTGCTGGACCGCATGGAGATCATCACGCTGTCGGGCTACACCGAGGACGAGAAGGTCGAGATTGCCAAGCGCCACCTGGTGCCCAAGCAATATGAGGCACATGGCCTGAAGCCCGAGGAGTTCGCGGTTGCCGACGAGGCGATCCGCGATCTGGTGCGCTATTACACGCGCGAAGCCGGCGTCCGGAAGCTGGAGCGCGAGGTTGCCAAGCTGGCACGGAAGGCCCTGCGCCGCATCCTGGAAGGCAAGGACACCAGCGTCACCGTCACGTCCGACAACCTCGCGGACTTTGCCGGCGTGCGCAAATATCGCTTTGGCCTGGCCGATGCCGAAGACCAGATCGGTGCCGTGACCGGCCTGGCGTGGACGGAAGTGGGCGGCGACCTGCTGACCATCGAAGCCGTCACGTCGCCGGGCAAGGGCACCATCAAGACCACCGGCAAGCTGGGCAGCGTGATGACCGAATCGATTTCGGCGGCGCTGTCGTTCGTGCGGGCGCGGGCGACGCATTATGGCATCAAGCCCAGCCTGTTTGAAAAGAAGGACATCCACGTGCACGTGCCGGAAGGCGCGACGCCGAAGGATGGCCCTTCGGCCGGCATCGCGATGGTGACGGCGATCATCTCGACGCTGACCGGCGTTGCCGTGAAGCGCGATGTCGCGATGACCGGCGAGGTGACGCTGCGCGGCCGCGTGCTGCCGATCGGCGGCCTCAAGGAAAAGCTGCTGGCGGCGCTGCGTGGCGGCATCACCACCGTGCTGATCCCGGCCGAGAACGAGAAGGACCTGGCCGACATTCCGGACAATGTGAAACAGGGGATCACCATCATCCCGGTTTCCCATGTCGATGAGGTGCTGGCGCTGGCACTGACCCAGCCGCTGGTGCCGATCGAATGGACGGAAGCCGATGAAAAGGCGGTGCAACCGCCCGCGGCAGTGGCCACCGAACCGGCGGTCCGTCACTGAATTTGAGGTTGCGGGTTGGGTGGGGCTTTACAGCGCCGCCCAACCCGTCTAATCGGCGCCTCCCGATGGAAATGGGCGCGTAGCTCAGCGGTAGAGCACTGCTTTCACACGGCAGGGGTCACAGGTTCAATCCCTGTCGCGCCCACCATTTCCCCCTTCATCAAGATGCTTGCGCGCGCCGCCGATCACCGGCATGGCCGCGCCGATGAACGCCCCGGCCAGGATCCCCAACCCCACGACAGATTGGCAGCAGCAACAGCGCGCTGCCCGCCTCAGTACCGGCGAACTGCTGGCCGGCCTTGGCCTGTCTGCCGCCGATTTCCCGCACGGGGTGATTGCGGCGCCGGATTTCCCGCTGTCGGTCCCGCCGCACTTCCGCTCGCTGATCCGGGCTGGCGATCCGCACGATCCGCTGCTCCTTCAAGTGCTGGCGCGCGGGGAGGAGGCGCTGCCGCAGCCGGGCCGCCTCACCGATCCGCTTGAGGAGGCCGATTATCGCGAAGCGCCCGGCCTGCTGCGCAAATATCGCAGCCGCGCGCTGCTGATTGCCTCGGGCGCCTGTGCCATCCACTGCCGTTACTGTTTCCGCCGCCATTATGATTATGGCGAGGCGATGCTGACCCGCAGCCGCGAGGCCGAGGCGTTGGCCGCCATCGCTGCGGATCCCGGCATCGAGGAGGTGATCCTTTCGGGCGGTGATCCCCTCAGCCTGCCTGATGAACGGCTGGCGGCGCTGGTGATGTCGCTGGAGGGCATTGCCCACCTCACCACGCTGCGCCTGCACAGCCGCACGCTCACCACCATCCCGGATCGCGTCACGCCGGCACTGCTGGCGCTGCTGTCGGCCACGCGGATGCAGGTGGTGATCGTGGTCCACACCAACCATGCCAACGAGATTTCGGATGCTGTGGCCGCTGCGCTGGGCCGGTTGCGGCAGGCGGGGGTGACGTTGCTGAATCAATCGGTGCTGCTGGCCGGGGTGAACGCTGCGGCGCCAGTGCTGGCCGCCCATGCCCGCCGGCTGTTCGCGGCGGGCGTGCTGCCTTATTACGTGCATCTCACCGATCCGGTGGCCGGGGCGGCGCATTTCGACGTGGACGAAGCCCGCGCCCGCGCCATCGAAGCCGAACTGCGCGGGGTGCTGCCAGGCTATCTGGTGCCGCGCTTCGTGCGCGAGGTGCCGGGGCGGGACAGCAAGACGCCGCTGTCTGCGCTGTAAGCAACATGAACGCCAACATGAACGGCGGCTGACAGGTTCGTTCAGGCTGTTCACATGTGACGTGTGCGAATCAGTCATCACCAACATTGGTGGAGACAGACGATGCGTCACGGAATCATTCTGGGTGTTCTGGCCAGCATGGCGCTGGCAATGCCGGCCGCGGCGCAGTGGAACGGCGGCCATCCCGGCAATCAGAACTGGAACAATGCCGGCTGGCAGCAGGTTGGCTGGGACGATGATCGCTGGGACGATCGGCGCGACCGCCGCTGGAACGACCGCCGCTGGAACAATCGCGGCAACTGGAACGGCGGCTGGGATGATGGCCGGTATTGCCGGCGCAGCGATGGCGGCACCGGCACCGTGCTGGGCGCGGTTGTAGGCGGCGTGGCTGGCAACGAAGTGGCCCGCCGTGGCGACAAGACATTGGGCACCGTGGCAGGCGCCGTGGTTGGCGGCCTGCTGGGCCGCAGCATCGACCGCGGTCGCGTGGTTTGCCGATAACCAGGCTCGAGTGAGGGAGAGGGAGATGCGCAGTTTCATTCAGGCCGCGATGACGGGCACCCTTCTGGTGCTGGCGGCGGCAGTGCCGGCACAGGCCGGCGACCGTGACTGGCGCGATCGCGAACGGGCCAGCCCGCGCGAAGTGGAGCGCAGCTGGCGCCGGGTGCAGGAAGAGCGCCGTGATCTGGCCCGCGCCCAGTGGCGCGGTGATCGTGGCGATGTTCGCGAGGAATCGCGCGAATTGCGCCGCGCCGAGCGCGAATTCCGCCAGGATCGGGCCGATCTCTACCGCGCCGGCTGGGGTGGCGGTTGGGATGATGATCGCCGCAGGGGCCGCGACTGGGACGATGACCGTCGCCGCGGGCGCGGCCGTGACTGGGATCGGGGCCGCGGCAACGATCGCTGGGGCGACGACTGGGATGACCGCTGGGACGATGGCTGGCGGCGTGGCGGCTGGGACAATGATTGGGGCTGGCGCGGGCCGCCGCCCTGGGCTCGGGCCAATGGCCGGCGCGACCGGGACTGGGCGTGGCGTCGTGATGGCTGGAACCGGCCGGGCTGGCATGCCGAGAATTTCTATGTCGACAACCGCCGCTATCGCCCGCGCCCGCTGGGCTGGAACGATCCCGTCTGGCGCGGCTATGACAACCGCTATTACTGCCGGCGCAGCGATGGCACCACTGGCCTGATCGTCGGCGGCCTTACGGGCGGCGTGCTGGGCAACGTGATTGCACCGGGCGGATCGAAAACGCTGGGCAGCATCGTCGGCGGCAGCCTGGGCGCCGTTCTGGGCCAGAGCGTGGATCGCGGCCGTGTGATTTGCCGCTGATCTGATCTGGCTCCTGCAA
Source organism: Sandarakinorhabdus sp. (assembly GCA_025458465.1). Lineage (GTDB taxonomy): Bacteria > Pseudomonadota > Alphaproteobacteria > Sphingomonadales > Sphingomonadaceae > Sandarakinorhabdus. The sequence continues at coordinate 8,011 of JALOSK010000057.1, forward strand.
AAAAAGTGATGGCGTCCATCGGAAATTCCCGATGGACGCCATCGCCGTTTCGAACCATCCTGAAAATGTGAAAGGAGAATTTCATGTCAAAGAAGAAAGACAAGCATGAAAGCCTGAACCTGGGCATTGCCGAGGATCAGCGCCGTGCCATCGCCGATGGTCTGTCGCGCCTGCTGGCCGACACCTATACCTTGTATCTGAAGACCCATAACTTCCATTGGAACGTGACGGGTCCGCAGTTCAGCGCGCTGCACACCATGTTCGAAACGCAATATACCGAACTGGCGCTGGCGGTGGACCTCATTGCCGAGCGCATCCGCGCCCTGGGTGAACCGGCGCCGGGCAGCTATTCGGCGTTCGCCAGGCTTTCGACCATCAAGGAAGCCACCGACGTGCCGGCCGCGACCGACATGGTGCGGATCCTGGCCGAAGACCAGTTGGCCGTCGTGCGCACCGCCCGCAGCGTGTTCCCGCTGGCTGATGCCGCGCATGATGAACCGACCGCCGATCTGCTGACGCAGCGCATGCAGATCCACGAGAAGACCGCGTGGATGCTGCGGGCGACGCTGGGTTAAGCTGCGGATCGATCCTCGCGGCGGCTGCCTGCCAGCACCGCGAGGCCGATCAGGGCGGATGCCAGGCTGCCGGCGATGATGCCCAGCTTGGCCGCCGCTTCCTGCGGGCTGCCTTCACCGAAGGCCAGCGCCGATATGAACAGGCTCATCGTGAAGCCGATGCCGCACAGCAGGGCAAGGCCCCACACCTGCCGCGTGGTGGCATTGGCCGGCATGTCGACGATGCCGGCCTTTGCCAGCCCCCACACCGCACCGAAGATGCCGATCTGCTTGCCGATCAGCAGGCCGGCGGCGATGCCCAGCACCAGCGGATCCAGCGCCGCGTCCAGCGACAGGCCGCGCACGTCGACACCGGCATTGGCAAAGCCGAAGATCGGCACGATCGCAAAGGAAACCCACGGTGCGATGGCGTGCTCCACCCGCAGCAGCGGGCTTTCGGTGTCTTCCGGCGTGCCCGGCGTGGTGCGGATCGGCAGTGCCAGCGCGGTGATCACGCCCGCCAGCGTGGCATGGATGCCCGATGCGTGAATGGCCACCCACAGGGCGATGCCCAGCAGGATATAGGCCCACAGCCATTGCACGCGGCGGTATGACAGCACGGCCAGCGCCCCGGTGATGGCCGCTGCCACCAGCAACGCCGGCACTGCAAGATCGCTGGTATAGACGGCGGCAATCACCAGGATGGCACCAAGATCGTCGATCACCGCAATGGCGGTGAGCAGCAGTTTCAGGCTGCCCGGCACCCGATCGCCCAGCAGCGCCATCACGCCAAGGGCAAAGGCGATATCGGTGGCGGTGGGGATTGCCCAGCCGCGCAGATTGCCCGGCGCATCAAGGTTGAGGGCAACATAGACAAGCGCCGGCACCGCCATGCCGGCAGCCGCAGCCACGCCGGGCAGGATGCGCCGGGGCCAGCTGGCCATTTCGCCATCGACGAACTCGCGCTTGATCTCGCAGCCCACCAGCAGGAAGAACACCGCCATCAAGGCATCGTTGATCCAGTGCAGCAGGCTCATGCCCGCCACATCGACGTGCAGCAGGTGGAAATATTCGGCCGACCATTGCGAATTGGCCGCGAACATCGCCAGCGCGGCTGACAGCATCAGGATCTGGCCGCCCGCTGCCTGGCTGGACAGCAGTTGGCGGATGATGCTGAAGCGCAGACGGGGCAGGGGGGCACGCATGGCCTCAGGCTTAACAACCGGCGGCGCGCAGGCCAAGCAAAAGCGGCCCGGCGCCGCCGCTGTCAGCCGCGTGCGGTGTAGTTGGCGTCCACCCAGTCGCGATAGCTGCCGTCCATCACGGCACGCCACCAGCCCTCGTTGGCCAGATACCAGGCCAGCGTTTCGGCAAAGCCCTGTTCGAAGGTGCGCGC
>JALOSK010000335.1 GCA_025458465.1 Sandarakinorhabdus sp.
CCTGGCGGCCTCGCGCGCGGCCTTTTTCGCGGCCTTTTCGGCGGCGCGGCGGTCCTTCTCGGCCTGTTCCTCGGCCTTGCGGATGGCGCGGCCGCGCTTGATGTCGGCCTCCTCCTGGCTTTCGGTGGAGGCATCATAGATCGCCTCCCCGGCCTTGATCGGGGCAGTCACAACCGCCTTGGCCACACCGCAGCCGGCCAACAGGAGGGACAGGGACAGGATGGGGAGGGTGCGCATGATTGCCTTCATGCCATTGCCGCGGTGGGCAGCGCCAGCAGTTTCGGAATGGCCGCCTTGAACGGGAAGAAGCCCTTCTTCGCGTGCGGCCAGGCCACCTCGTCCCACGCCCGGCGCAGCCGCATCAGTCGCACGCCATCCGCGGCCAGCGCGGGCGCCAGAACGTCCAGCCTGTCCTTCACCGGGCCAACGGGCGCATCGGCGGTGACGATCTGCGTCAGGCGGTGGCGCGCCGCCCAGTCGCGCATGGCATCGACGCCGAAGGTGGCGTCCACGCGTTCGGGTTCCAGGCCCAGGCGGTTGGCGGCGCGGTCCAGTCCGTCGGCCAGCATCGCCATGGCGACCTGCTGCTTCAGCGGGGCTGGCGTGCCGCCGATATCGGCGGTGGCCGCCAGCGCCACCAGCGTGCCGGGCAGGGCGAGGGTTTCAAGGCTGGTGTCTTCGGTGGTGACGAACAGCCCGGTGCGCGCTGCCGGATCGGCGTGCATGGCGGGCGCCGGCGGGATCGGCGGCGGAATGATGTCCGCCGGCCACGGTGGCGCCTCGCGGGCCAGTGGCGCGTCCACCCGAAACCGCCCGCCCGACAGGTCGCGGATCAGATCGGCACGGGCGAGATAGGTCTTGCCGGCCGTCTGCAGGCCCACCACCCAGCGCCAGCCCAGCGTGTTGCTGGCCGGGCAGGCATCCAGCAGGTGGCGATAGAAGAAGGCGGCGCCCAGCTGCCAGGGCAGCCGCAGCGTGAAGCACCAGATGCTGGCAAAGCTCATCCGCACATGGTTGTGCAGCCAGCCCGTCTCGATCAGTTCGTGCACCCAGGCATCGAAACAGTCGATGCCGGTGGTGCCGGCCAGCGCCTGTTCATAGCGGCGCTGCCATTTGCCATCATCGGCCAGCATCGCGTCCATGCGCACCACATCGGCCTGCCAGCGCGTCCAGAGTTCGGGGCGCTGCTGCAGCCAGCCCACCCAATAGGTGCGCCAGCACACTTCCTGCACGAATTTCTCTGCGCCGGTGAAGCCGTGCGCAGCGACGGCAGCGGCCGCCACTTCGGCCTCGCTCACCAGCCGGCGGCGGATGGCGGGGGAAAGCAGCGAGGTGGTGGCTTTTCCGTCGGGCCCGCCATCATGGTTCCGGCGTGCGGCATAGGCGCGACCAGCCAGCGGCACGAATTCGTGGAGGCGCGCCAGGGCAGCGTCACGAGTGAGGGGGAAGCGTGTGTCCATGGCGCGCGGATAGCGATTCCGCGCTGCTGCGGCGCCCGCCGCGATGCCGCAGCGTCAGACGGTGAAGCTTTCCCCGCAGCCGCACGAACCCTTGGCGTTCGGATTGTTGAACACGAAGCCGGCGGTGAAATCATCCTCGCGCCAGTCCATGGTGCTGCCGATCAGATACATCAGGCTGCCGCCATCGATGAACAGCGTGCCGCCCGGCGTATCGATGCGCTCGTCGCCCGGCTTGGCGGCGGTGACATAGGCCAGATCATAGGCCAGGCCCGAACAGCCGCGGCGTGGGGTGGAAAGCCGCACGCCCACGGCATCGGCCGGCGCGTCCTTCAGGATGGCGGCGATGCGATTGGATGCGCCTTCCGTCACGATCACCGGGGCGGGGCGCGGGCGGCCCAATGGCCGTGCAGTTGTTGTGGTGGTTTCCATCACAGCATCCCCATTTCCAGCCGGGCCTCGTCGCTCATCTTGCCCGGATCCCAGGCCGGTTCCCACACCAGCTTCACGTCGCAGCTCTGGATTCCGGGCACCGCGCACACGCGGATTTCCACTTCACCCGGCATCGATTCGGCCACCGGGCAGTGCGGCGTGGTCAGCGTCATGGTGATGGTGGCATGGCCATTGTCCACCTCGACGCCATAGATCAGGCCCAGATCATAGATGTTCACCGGAATTTCCGGATCGTGGATCTGCCGGAGCGCCGCGACCACCTCATCCACGATCGCGCTGGGTTCGGCAGCGGCCGGTTCCGGCTTGGCGTTCAGGAAGCCTTCCAGATAATCGGGCTTGTGGCCGGCTTCGGCTTCGGCCAGCGCGCGCAGCGGCGGCGCTTTCGGCACCGGCTTGGCTTCATTCACTTCTTCAACGTCGAAGGCGCGTTCGGTCATGCTGCTACCCCAAAGATGCGGGACACACGGGTAAGGCCTGCCACCAGCCGCTCCACGTCGCGGGCGGTGGAATAAAGCCCAAAACTGGCACGGGCGGTGGCCGGCACGCCCATCAGGTTCATCAACGGCTGGGCGCAATGATGCCCGGCGCGGATGGCCACACCCGCTTCATCCAATATGGTGCCGATGTCGTGCGGATGCACCCCCGCCATGGTGAAGCTGAGGATGCCGGCGCTGTCTGCCGGCCCCAGCAGGGTGATGCTGTTGATG
>JALOSK010000336.1 GCA_025458465.1 Sandarakinorhabdus sp.
CCGATGATGAACGCCGCCACGCGCACAAGGAACATCCGCGCCGTGTACCAGGCGATGGTGCGTGACGGGAACAGCGCCATCGCCGATCAGCCCGCCGACAACACATCATCTGACCAGCGCTGGCGCCGCACCAGCCGGCCAGCCAGGCCCGACACCAGGCCGGCAATGCGGGCAAAGCCGCGATCCAGCGCACCGATCGGCTGGCCGCCGGGCCGGCCCAACACATGGTACATCCACAGCGCCAGCCCCAGGAACGCGGCATAGGGCACCCACTGCGCCAGCAGCGGATCAACCCGGCCCAGCGTGCCCATCCGTTCGCCATATTCGGTGAACTTGTGGAACGTCACCAGCGCGATGATCGAAAGGAACACGCCCAGCGCCGATGTGCTGCGCTTGGGCGGCACCGCCATCGCCACCGCCAGGAACGGCAGCACGAACATCACCACGCACTGCACGATGCGCCGGTGAAAGGTGGCGGCCGCGCCGCGCCGCGCCACCGGATCGGCACTGCCGGCCATGGTGCGCACCAGTTCCGGCAGGGTGGCTTCCAGATTGCCTTCGCCGCGTTTGCGGAACGCCGCCATTTCCGGCAGCCGGATCGGCAGATCATGCTGCTGGAAGCTGAGCACGCGCGGCGATGCACCGGGTGAAGGGCTGTGCACCAGCGTGCCTTCGCGCAGGCGCAGCAGGATATATTCGGGATCATCGGTGGCCAGGAAACTGCCGCGCGCCGCCGTTGCCGCCACGGTCTGGCCGATATGCCCTTCGGCATCCTTGGCCTGGCCGCGCACGAACAGGCCGCGCAGATCAGCGCCGCCGTCGCGCGATTCTTCCACCCGCAAGGTCATGCCACCGCCCAGATCGGCAAATTCGCCCACCTTGATCGATGCCCCCAGCGCGCCCGACCGCAATTCAAATCGCAGATTTTCATAGGCATAACGGGTCATGGGTTGCAGCCAGCCGACAATGCCGAAGTTGACCAGCGCAAACACCCCGGCAAACACGAAGGGCACGCGCAACAGCCGCCGCCAGGGGATGCCCGCGGCCAGCAGCGCATCCAGTTCCGACGACATCGCCAGCCGGCGAAACGCCAGCAGCGTGCCCAGCATCACACCGATGGGAATGCCCAATGACAGATATTCGGGCAGAAGATTGCCCAGCATCCGCCACACGACACTGACCGGGCCGCCTTCGTTGATGACAAAATCGAATAGCCGCAGCATGCGATCAAGCACCAGCAGCATGGCTGCCACCACCAGCGTGCCGAACAGCGGCAGCAGGATCAGGCCGAACAGATAGCGATCAATCCGGTTGAACACGCGCGCGCTTCGCCCTGGCATTGCCGGCCGGCCCACGCCGTCCACCCGCTGCTATAGCCGCAGCCGCCAGCGCGGTCACCGGGAAAAGCGGCGGCGCGGGCGCGATGGTCAGGCTGCCACCGCCAGCGCCAGCCCGCAGTGCTGCGCGGCCTGTTCAAACCGTTCCAGCACCACATCGATTTCGGCATCGCTGTGCAGCGCGCAGATCGAGCAGCGCAGCAGGAACACACCGGCCGGGGTTGCCGGCGGCCGGCTCATGTTCACATAGACGCCCAGTTCAATCAGGGTGGACCACATGCGCGCGGTGGTTTCCTGGTCGGGCATCAGCACCGAAACAATGGCGCTTTCCGGCGTTTGGGTGGCCAGATGAAAGCCGCGCGCCTTCAGCCCGCCATGCAGGCGCCGCGTCGCCTCCCACAGCCGGGCGCGCTTGGGTTGCGCGGTCATCAGCTTGCGGATGGAGGTGGCAGCGCAGGCGACCACGGCCGGCGGCAGCGAGGCGGTGAAGGTGTAGGGCCGGCAGACCAGCCGCAAAATCTCGAACCTGGGGTGGTTCGATACGCAAAAGCCGCCCACCGTCCCCACCGACTTGGAAAAGGTGCCGACAACGAAATCGACATCCTCGGCAACGCCCGCCTCTTCATAGACACCGCGGCCGTTCGGCCCGAAAAAGCCCATGCCGTGCGCTTCATCCACCAGCACCATGGCGCCGTGTGCCTTGGCAATGGCCACCAGTTCCTTCAGCGGCGCGATGTCGCCCAGCATCGAATAGACGCCTTCCAGCACCACCAGCTTGCCGGCATCGGCGGGCAGGCGCTTCAGCCGCTTTTCCAGATCGGCGGCATCGTTGTGGCGGAACCGCACGATATCGGCGTTCGACATCTTGCAGCCATCATAGATGGATGCGTGGCTGTCGGCATCCAGGATGATGAAGTCGCCCTTGCCGGCCAGCGTTGAAACCATGCCAAGATTGGCCTGATAGCCGGTGGAAAACACCATGGCGTGTGCGGTGCCGTAAAAGGCCTTCAGCGCGTCTTCGCATTCCTTGTGCGTCTGGTAGGTGCCGTTCAGCACGCGGCTGCCGGTGGTGCCGGCGCCAAATTCCGCAAGCGCGGCCTGGCCAGCGGCGACAACATCGGGATCAAAGGTCATCCCCATGTAATTGTAGGTGCCCAAGAGGATGGTGGCCCGGCCCTTGATGATGGCTTGCGTGGGCGAAATCACCTTTTCCATGACAATGCCGAACGGATCGCGGATGCCGGTGGACAGCAGCCCGGCATGTTCAGCGAT
>JALOSK010000337.1 GCA_025458465.1 Sandarakinorhabdus sp.
ATCTTCCGGGTTCCGGATCTTCCAGCGCACCGCATAGGCAAGGTTGATCAAATTCTGATCCCCGGTGAGCATCAGATTTTCGGCACCGCCTTCGCTGGAAGAAATGTCGATGACGTTGATCTGTTCGACCTTGCGCAATTCAACCGAATCGATCGGCCAGGGCAGCTTGAAATGCAGGCCCGGCCCGGTGGTTTCGACATAAGCGCCGAAACGCTGCACCACGCCGCGTTCCTGGGCATCGACACGATAGAAGCTGCCCAGCGCAATCCACGCCGCCACGATGGCGCCGCCGGCCCACAGCAGCCAGCGGCCATCGTTCAGATCGATGCCGCCCGGCCCGCCACCGAAACCGCCGCCACCGCGCGGGCCATTGCCGCCACCGAACTGGGTTTTCAGCTTTTCCTGGCTGCGCCGGATCAGATCATCGAATTCGCCGCGACCCTGGCCGCGATTGCCCATCGGCTTGCGCGGCGGGCCCTCCCCCCACGGATTGGACGGACGGTTGGCCTGCGGTTCAGCGCCGCCACCGCTGGCGCCGCCCGCATTGCCGTCGTCGGTTTCGTTGTTCTGCCAGGGCATGGAATATCGAGACCTTATCAGTGCACGTGAAACGACTATATACGAACGCCGAACGGGGATTGCGAGGGTAACGGACGACGCGTGTCATGTTGTCATCCGAAACCGGCACTGGCTGCAAGGAAAGATGACATCATGTCCCTGAAAGACGCGGTCACAACGGCACTGGCCGGCGTGGAGGATCCGCAGGGCGGCGATGTGCTGGCTTCCGGCCGCGCCGCCGGCATCGTCGTGAAGGATGATGGCCAGGTGGGGCTGGTGCTGGCCGTTGATGGCCTCGATCGCACCACCGCCGAACGGCTGCAGGCCACCGTGGAAGCCGCGGTGAAGCGCGTGCCGGGCGTGAGCGCGGCGCGCATCATCCTCACCGCCGATCGCGCCTCCGCGCCGGCCGGCAACGCCCGGCCCAGGGAAACCACGGTGCCCGGCATCCGCAAGCTGGTGGCAGTGGCCAGCGGCAAGGGCGGCGTGGGCAAATCCACCGTCGCCGCCAATCTCGCCTTCGCGCTCGCCCGCGCCGGGCAAACGGTGGGCCTGCTCGATGCCGATATCTATGGCCCGTCGGTGCCGACACTTCTGGGCATCGAAGGCCGCGCCCGGGTGGAGAACGACAAGCTGCAACCGGAGATGCGCCACGGCATCAAGGCGCTTTCGATGGGCATGATGACCGATCCGAACAAGGCGATCGTCTGGCGCGGGCCGATGGCCTCCTCGGCCCTCGTGCAGATGGTGGAACAGTGCGACTGGGGCGCGCTGGACGTGCTGGTGATCGATCTGCCCCCCGGCACCGGCGACGTGCAGTTGACGATGGCGCAGAAGCTGAAACCCGATGGCGCCGTGATCGTTTCCACCCCGCAGGATCTGGCGCTGATCGATGCCCGCCGCGCCGTCGCGATGTTCGGCGAAGTGGGTGTGCGCGTGCTGGGCGTGGTCGAAAACATGGCCGGTTACTGCTGCCCCAACTGCGGCCATGTCTCCGATCCCTTCGGCCACGGCGGCGCCGAGAAAGAAGCCGAAGCCATGGGCGTGCCCTTCCTCGGCCGCATCCCGCTGCAGATGGAGGTGCGCACCGCGTCGGAAACCGCCCAACCGGTCAGCGGCGAGACTGCGGCCATCTTCGACGAGATCGCGCGCAGCGTCATGGTCACGGTGGGGCTGTAACCATGCCGCTCACCGCCGATGCCGATATCGCCCGCCTGCTGGACACAACCCGCACCATCGCGCTGGTCGGCGCCAGCGACCGTCCGGAACGCGCCGCCCACGAGGTGATGGGCGTGCTGATCGCGCATGGCTACCGCGTCATCCCGGTCAACCCGCTGCTCGCCGGCCAGACCATCCTCGGCCAACCCGTGGTTGCCACCCTCGCCGACGTGGCTGAGCCCATCGACATGGTGGATGTCTTCCGCCGCAGCGAATTCGTGAGCGACGTCGTGGAGGACGCCATCGCCGCCGGCGCGAAGGCCGTGTGGACCCAGCTGGGCGTGATCGACCACAGCGCCGCCGCCCGCGCCGAGGCGGCGGGGCTGACGGTGGTGATGGACCGCTGCCCGAAGATCGAGCTTCGACGACTGGGCATCGCGAAGCGATAAACGGGCCGCCTGCGGGCAGGGTCTGCGACTCTGCCCGCAGGCGGCCGTTCTGGTTGTTTCAATCCTGATTGACTGCGGCGCTCAGCGTCTTATTGCAGCAACACGCCCGTCATCCTGCTGGAGTGTCCCCATGCGCGTGTCTGCCCTGCTGGTTGCGGCCAGCCTGTTTGCCGTCAGCCCGGCGCTGGCCCAGAGTGCGGCCCCGGCTGCGACGGCGGCAGCGGAAAGCCCGTCTGCCCGGCTGGCGGCGCTGTTCGCGCAGAGCGATGCCGACAATCTGAAGCGCAATCCGCTCTATCGCCTGTTCCGGGGGGATACCTCGGCGGCGGACCAGATGGGGGAGCTGATCACCGATGCCGCCTATGCCGCCGAAAAGCGCGCGGCGGAGAATGAGCTGAAGGCACTGGCCGCCATTGATCGCGGTGCGCTGACGGCGGACGAGC
>JALOSK010000338.1 GCA_025458465.1 Sandarakinorhabdus sp.
CCACCCGCACCCACGGCGTATCGAGCCGGCGTTCTGCCAGGCCATCGACGGCAAAGCGGCTCTTGTCGGCCAGCCATTCCTCGTTGACGTCATCGTTGATGCGCGGCGTGACGCGCAGCACGGCAGCGCCGCGGCTGCCCACCACGATGTTGCTGCCGATCGCATCCATCACGTCGATCGAATCGGTTTTCTTCAGCTCCCAGGGCCGGGCCTCGAAGGCATAGGGCTTGGAGGTCAGCGCGCCCACCGGGCACAGATCGATCACGTTGCCCGACACTTCGGAGGTGACGGCCTTTTCCAGATAGGAGGTGATCTGCATCGACTCGCCGCGGCCGATGGCGCCGATCTCCTCGACGCCAGCCACTTCCTCGGCAAAGCGCACGCAGCGGGTGCAGTGGATGCAGCGCGTCATCACCGTCTTGATGAGCGGGCCCATGTATTTCTCGGTCACCGCGCGCTTGTTTTCCTCGAAGCGGCTGGCACCCTTGCCATAGGCCATGGCCTGATCCTGCAGGTCGCATTCGCCGCCCTGGTCGCAGATCGGGCAATCGAGCGGGTGGTTGATGAGCAGGAACTCCATCACCCCTTCCCGCGCCTTCTTCACCTTTTCGGTGCGGGTGTGGATCACCTGGCCATCGGCTGCCGGCATGGCGCAACTGGCCACCGGCTTGGGCGATTTTTCCATGTCGACAAGGCACATGCGGCAGTTGCCGGCAATGGACAGGCGTTCATGATAGCAGAAGCGCGGAATCTCGGCGCCGGCTGCCTCGCAGGCCTGCAATACCGTGGCGCCCGGCGGCACCTCAACCTCGATCCCGTCAACCGTCAGCCTGGGCATGGTTCAACCTCGCTCAGACGGGCTTCGGGCGTCGAGATAGCCGGGGCCGGACGCTGGCCGCAGTCGCATCATGTCCACTTCCAAACGATTGCTTCGGCCGGGGGGCCAAAGCCGTGACCCGGCTCTAGCAGCCCCATTTCGCCAAGGGAAGGCCCAAGAGCGACTTTCTGCCGCACCCTGTATTTTCCCCAAGGATTCCTGCTCCAAGATTTTCCGGGGCGAGATGAACCGCTTCCCGCACTGCGGCAGACGGTTGCGCCCCATCCCGGCGCCTGCCTCCGCCTGCCCTTGGAAGCCCGGCCAATCAACCCTATAGGCGGCAGCATGTCCACAGATAACATGAAGCCTGTCCATATCGTCGGGGGCGGCCTTGCCGGCTCCGAAGCGGCCTGGCAGCTCGCCCAGGCCGGCGTGCCGGTGATCATCCATGAAATGCGTGGGGTGGTGGGCACCGATGCGCACAAGACCGACGGGCTGGCCGAACTCGTCTGTTCCAACAGCTTCCGCAGCGATGATCCCGACAACAATGCCGTGGGCCTGATCCACCAGGAAATGCGCGCCCTGAACAGCCTGATCATGCGCGAGGCAGACCAGGCGCGGGTGCCGGCCGGTTCGGCGCTGGCGGTGGATCGTGACCAGTTTTCCGATGGCGTCACCACCGCGCTGGCCGCGCACCCCAATGTGACCATCGTGCGCGAGCTGATCGATGGCCTGCCGCCGCAAGACTGGGACAGCGTGATCATCGCCACCGGGCCGCTGACCGCCACGCCGCTGGCCGAAGCCATCCGTGGCCTGACCGGGGAGGACGCGCTGGCCTTCTTCGATGCCATCGCGCCGGTGATCCATTTCGAATCGATCAACCTTGAAACAGCCTGGTTCCAGAGCCGCTGGGACAAGGGCGGGGCCAAGGACTATCTCAACTGCCCGATGGACAAGGAACAGTATGAGGCGTTCATCGATGCGCTGCTGGCCGCCGAAAAGACCGTGTTCAAGCAATGGGAGGCCAACACCCCCTATTTCGATGGCTGCATGCCCATCGAGGTGATGGCCGAACGCGGCCGCGACACGCCGCGCTTTGGCCCGATGAAGCCGGTGGGCCTCACCAACCCGGCGACCGGTCGCCGCGCCTGGGCGGTGGTGCAGCTGCGGCAGGACAACCGCCAAGGCACGCTGTGGAACATGGTGGGCTTCCAGACGAAGATGAAGCACGCCGAACAGGTGCGGGTGTTCCGGATGATCCCCGGCCTGGAAAACGCCCAGTTCGCCCGCCTGGGCGGCCTGCACCGCAACACCTTCATCAAGTCTCCCGTGTTGCTGGACGCGACGCTGCGCCTGAAGGCCATGCCGCGCCTGCGCTTTGCCGGGCAGATCACTGGGTGCGAAGGTTATGTCGAATCCGCCGCCGTCGGTCTCATGGCAGCACGCTTTGCCATTGCCGAACGGCAGGGCCGCGAACCGGTGCCGCCGCCCCCGACCACGGCGCTGGGCGCGCTGCTGTCACACATCACCGGCGGTGCGGAGGCCGCGACGTTCCAGCCGATGAACGTGAACTTCGGCCTGTTCCCGGCGCTGAACCCGGCACCCAAGAAGGACCAGCGCAAGCCGGCGCTGGTGGCGCGGGCGCGCGCCGATCTGGCGGACTGGATGAAGATCGCCTGATCCCTATTCCTCGCCCGGCGGCGGGCACACGCAGGCAGCCTTGGGTTTGCGTTTCAGCGCCGTGGTGGCGAATTCCCTGGCCGTCAGCGCGCCATTGGCATCACGATCGGC
>JALOSK010000339.1 GCA_025458465.1 Sandarakinorhabdus sp.
CTGTGCAAATCCTTCAACGGCGCTTTCGGCCATCGCCGCCGCGCGCGGTTGGCCAATCGCCCATTGGGGCCGCATCCGCGCCAGCCTGTTCGAGCGCGCCTGAGCCGGACAGGAAAAGGGCTGGCCCGGTTTCCCGGCGCCAGCCCCCTTGATTTCCAGCGATGTGATTGCGGATCAGGCCGCCACAACCGTCTGACGGCGACGGCGCATCATGGCGCCCGAAAGGCCGAAGCCGGCCACCAGCATCGCCCAGCTCATCGGTTCCGGCACGGCCGTGGCCATGGCGCCCTTGATGAAGTCCTCGTGGATGTAGACGGGGACATAGCCGTTCAACTCACCCCAACCGGCATTGAAGATGCCGTCGAAGTCGCCAAAGTTGGTGCCGAAGCTCAGGCCGAAGCTGTTGATTGAGGCAAGCCTGCCATCAATGAAGCCCGGGCCGCCGGAATCGCCACCGGCGATCCCGACTTCGCGGGCGCCCAGGCCCTGGTTGTTGAAGAAGGTGTTGCCCAGTGCGCCGAGGCCCAGACCATTGGCGACGCGGCGGGATTGGTCTTGCGCGAAGGTGCCGTTGTCGAAGTCCGAGATGTAGCTGAAGCTGATCTGGGCGGTGCCGAAGAAGTTTTCGGTTCCGCCGGCATAGTTGAAGCCATCGAAAAACCCTTGGAACACCGAGTCGCCAAGCCGGTAATCGAAGATGTTGTCGCCTTCGCGCAGGAAGCCGGTGCGGGCGCCGGCCGGTGCGGTGTTGCCTGCTGCCCCGCCCACGGTTGAGCGTGTGCCATAGCCGGCAACATTGAACTCCCGGCCGCGCAGGTTGGGATCGGTGTAAAGATCATAGCGCTGGGCCCATTCCGGCGCACCAGTGCCCTTCAGGCGCAGAACGGCGATGTCGTTCTGGTCGATGACTTCGCCGGTGTAATCGGGGTGGATGTCATAGGCGGCCACTTCCATCGTGACAGCGCCGGCCCGGACCGTGCGCTGGTTGGGATCACCATCGAAGAAATAGGCCGTGGTGCGGGTGGCGTTGAGCTTGCCATCGTTGCCGGTAACGCAATGCGCAGCGGTGGCGATGGAACGTCCATTGTTCAACAGGCTGCCGCTGCAGATGAAAGCCCCTTGGGGCGTTTCCATGATCAGGGCAACGGTGCCGCTTTTCTGAGCGGTCGGGAAATAGATCGGATTGCCGCCGCCAATCGTGTTGCCCGGCGCCAGCACATCCGACGTCGGCGTCTGGCCGATAATGCGGCTGGCCGCCTGCCAGCTCAGGCCGTTCTTGCTGCCCTGGATCAGCCTGACCGGCTGTACGGCGGACAGTGATTTTGCCATCGGCGCAAGGGCCTCCGGAGCAGGATCGGGTTCGAACCGCTCGATGGCCAATGCCGGCGAGGCCATGGCCATCGCGGCAGTGATGACCATGACATGACGATGATAACGCATGTGCAAAACACTCCCAAGTGCCGGCCCCCTCGGCGCGACAGCGTAGGGATATGTTAACCAAATTGACAGGACAACTGAAATTTAACTCATTCGCAATAATTTACAAAATTTACATAAATATTCGGCAATTCCAAGGCTATGCCCGCCTCGCCAGCGTGAACAGCGCGATCCCGCACCAGATGATGTTGAGCACCATCGACGGGATGGCGCCGTGCCAGGCGGTGTTCACCACGAAGCCCGCCGCCCCCACCAGATTCAGCCACTGGAACAACGGCGAGCGGCCATCGAGGCGGCCGCTGCTGGCGAGCGCATAGGCTGCCAGCACCAGAACCGCCCCGATCCAGCCCGCCGCCTCGATGGCGATGGTTTGAAACGACATCAGGCCGCGAGATTGCGCAGTACGTAGGGCAGGATGCCGCCAGCGTAATAATAGGCCAGTTCCTGTTCGGTATCGATCCGGCACAGGGCCTGGAAGCTGCCGGTGCTGCCATCGGCGCGGGTGAAGCGCACCTCCATCATCTGGCGCGGCTTCAGATCGGCCAGGCCGGTGATCTCGAAGATCTCGTCCCCGGTGAGGCCAACGGTGGTGCGATCACTGCCGGCGGCGAATTCCAGCGGCAGCACGCCCATGCCGACAAGGTTCGAACGGTGGATGCGCTCGAAGCTTTCGGCCACCACCGCGCGCACGCCCAGCAGCGTGGTGCCCTTGGCCGCCCAGTCGCGGCTGGAGCCGGTGCCATATTCCTTGCCGGCGATGACGACCAGCGGCGTGCCATCCGCCTTGTAGGCCATGGCCGCATCATAGATGGCCATCTGTGCGCCGGTGGGCACGTGGCGGGTGAAGCCGCCTTCCACGCCCGGCACCATCTGGTTCCTGATGCGGATGTTGGCGAAGGTGCCGCGCATCATCACCTCGTGATTGCCGCGGCGGGCGCCATAGGAGTTGAACTCCGCCTTGGTCACCTGCCGGTCGGTCAGATAGGTGCCGGCCGGGCTCGATTCCTTGATGCTGCCGGCCGGGCTGATGTGATCGGTGGTGATCGAATCGCCGAAGATCGCCAACGGGCGGGCGCCGATGATGTCGGCCACCGGGGCCGGCGTCATCGTCATGCCTTCGAAATAGGGCGGGTTCTGCACATAGGTGCTG
>JALOSK010000340.1 GCA_025458465.1 Sandarakinorhabdus sp.
CGGCCGGGGCGCGGCGCTTGTCATACCCACTGCAGCCCGCCGGCATCGGCCCAGCCAGCAACGCCGCGCCGGCGCCGGGTGAGCACGTCAAGGCAGGCCATGCGCACCGCCACACCCATCTCCACCTGTTCGGTCACGGCGCTGCGGGCGATATCGTCGGCAATCGCGCCGTCGATCTCCACGCCGCGGTTCATCGGGCCGGGGTGCATCACCAGCACATCGCCCGCCGCGCGTCCCAGCCGTGCCTCGGTAAGGCCATAGAAGCGGAAATATTCGCGGGTGGACGGCACATAGGCACCTTCCATGCGTTCGGTTTGCAGGCGCAGCATCATCACCACGTCGGCATCCTTCAGCCCGGCGTCCATGTCGGTGAAGGCGGTGACGCCCAGCGCCTCCACATCGGCTGGCAGCAAAGTGGGCGGCGCCACGGCCCGCACCTCGGCGCCCTGCCCGGCCAGCAGCAGGAAGTTGGATCGCGCCACCCGGCTGTGCAGGATATCGCCACAGATCGCCACCTTCAGCCCGGCGATGCGCCCCTTGCGGCGCCGGATGGTGAGCGCATCCAGCAGCGCCTGCGTGGGATGTTCGTGGCGGCCATCACCGGCATTCAACACCGGGCAATCGACCTTTTCCGAAATCAGCTGCACCGCCCCCGACGCGCCGTGGCGGATGACGATCACATCGGGCCGCATGGCATTCAGCGTGGTGGCGGTATCCAGCAGCGTCTCGCCCTTTTTCACGCTGGAGCCGGACACGCCAAGGTTCACCACGTCCGCCCCCAGCCGCTTGCCGGCGATCTCGAAGCTCAGAAGCGTGCGGGTGGAATTCTCGAAAAAGGCATTGATCTGGGTGAGCCCGGCCAGCCGGCCATCATGTTTGGCCGACCTTTGGGCCGCGCCCGCGCGATTCAGTTCCGCCCACTGCTCCGCCTCGTCCAGCAGGAAGGCAATTTCCCACGGCTTGAGCGGCGCAATGCCAAGCAGATGATCATGGGGAAACGGGTGCGCACCGTCGGCAAGGGCTGGGTGGGAAGGCGCGCGAACCATCGTGCGCTTTCCCTATCGCCCACCGCCGCCGGCGGCAACCCCACCCCCGCCCGCGGCAACCCCGGCCCCGCCCTGAACCAGCGCCAGCGCATCGGCGGCCAGCGCAAAGCCGGCGAGCATGGCGGCCCCGGCGGCCAGCAACGGCCAGGCGCCCTGCCAGCCGGCGCGGCCGGCCAGCGCCACAGTGACACCGGCCTTGAACAGCGTGTTGAGCAGCACCGGCAGCGCCAATATGGCGCCGGCCAGCGCCGGCGCGATGCTGCCCCTGGGCAACCCGCGCAGCGCCACGATGGCGGCATCGACATCCAGCGCACCGGCCAGCGCCAGCGTGACCGCCACCCCGCTGTCTCCAAAGCGCTGCTGCATCCAGTGCACCACCAGTTGCACCAGCGCGACAAGCAACGCGAAGCCCAGCGCCGGCAGCAAGGCAAACGGGTTGCCCTTGGGCGCCTCTCCCGGTGGCGCGGCTGCCGCGCGGCGCGCCAGCAACCACGCCAGCACCAGCGCCAGCAATGCCGCCGGGCCCACCACGCGGGCAAAGCCCAGGAAGGCAAAGGGCACCAGCAGGCCAACCAGCAACCCGGTGCGGGCGAACATCACCAGCGACGCGATGGCAATGCCGGCCGCCAGGCGCGGACGGGCCTCCGGTTCGGTCTTGATGCGCTGCGCCAGCGCGGCCGTGACGGCGGTGCTGCTGTAGATGGCGCCCACCCCTGCCATCGCCAGCACACCGCGTTCCGGCCCCAGCCGCCGGCCCAGCGCATAGCCGGCAAAGCTGATGGCGCACACCACCACCACCACCAGCCACAATTCCCGCGGGTTCCAGGCGTTCAGCGGCCCCATGGCGCGATCCGGCAGCACCGGCCACAGCGCGCCGGCAATCACCGCGAACAGCACGACGGCGTGGAAATCGGCTTCCGACAGGCCTTCCAGCCAGGCATGCAGCCGGGCGCGCTGGGCCAACAGGAAGGCGGTGACGACAGCCAGCGCCAGTGCCGGCACCGGCAGGCCATGCCCCGCCAGCCAGCCCAGCCCGAGCGTGACCAGCGCGGCGGCCTCGGTGGTGGCGCTCGGGCTCTTGTCGCGCCGATAGCCGATCACCACCAGCGCACAGCCAGCCAGCACCAGCACGGCGGAAACCGCCCAACCAGCACTGCCAGACACGCCGGCAACAAAGCCGGCCAGCCCGCCGATCAACCCGAACAGCCCGAACGTGCGCATGCCGGCCACCCGGCTGCCGGGCGTGGCGGCGCGCTGCTGCCAGCCGCGTTCCAGCCCGATCAACAGGCCGATGGCCAGCGGCATCACCAGCCGCGCCAGATCATCGCCGTTCAACACGCCCCATCACTGGAACCGCCCTGCTTGCCGGTCAAGCCGCACACCGGTAAGCGCTTTGCCATGCCTGCCCCATTCCGCCCGCGCTGGGCCATCGTCATCGCCTTCTACAACGAGGCCAAGTTCATAGGCCCCACGATCGCCTGTGCACTCGCGCAGGATCGCGACGACATCGTGCTGATCTGCGTGGACAATGCCTCCACCGA
>JALOSK010000341.1 GCA_025458465.1 Sandarakinorhabdus sp.
CCGAGGTGATCGAGCCCGAACACCGGCTGGTGATCGGTTTTGCCAGCGCCGGCAATGATGGTGCGCGAACGCTGGGCGAAACCCCGGAACTGGTGTTTGCGGCGCGCGCCACGGCCAGCTTCCCCGGCGCGTTTCCGCCGGCGCGCGTGGCCGAAATCGATGCCCTGCTGCACCAGCGCGGGCAAGAGTGGCCGGGACGCAGCGCGTTCCTGGCCCGGTTGTTCCCCGGCCGCGAAGCCCCGCAGGCCGTGGACCTGATCGACGGCGCCGTGCTCGACAACCGGCCATTCGGCCCGGCGCTGGCGGCGCTGGCCCGGCGGCCGGCCACCCGCGAGGTTGATCGCCGCTTCGTCTATCTTGATCCCAAGCCGGGCGCCCGCGAACCGATCGAGGGCGGCGCCCAAGCGCCGGGCTTCTTCGCCACCATCTTGCGCAGCCTTGCCGACA
Organism: Sandarakinorhabdus sp.; assembly: GCA_025458465.1. Lineage (GTDB taxonomy): Bacteria > Pseudomonadota > Alphaproteobacteria > Sphingomonadales > Sphingomonadaceae > Sandarakinorhabdus. The sequence continues at coordinate 448 of JALOSK010000341.1, forward strand.
TCCCGCGCCAGCAGCCGATTCGCGACAGCCTGATGAGCATCGAGGCGATTTCGACCCGCGCACGGCGGCTGCGCCATATCGTGATCGGCATGATGCCCCAGGTGGACGCCGCCATCGATGCCGCCATCGGCATGCGGCTGCTGCTGTTTTCGCCCACGCAGGCCCGGTTGGCGGATTGGCGCAGCCGCATGAACAGCGAGGCCGCCCGCCAGTCCGGCTTTGCCTATGGCGCCTATGGCCGATTGAAGCTGGCCACGGTGGTCGATGGACTGGCGCAGCGCATGGCAAGCGCCGGCGGCGGCAATGCGGAGGCCATTGGCCAGGCGCTGTGGCAGCATATCCGGGCACACAAGCTGGGCGTGCCGGAAGATGCATTGGCGCGCGACGGCGCGGCATCGGCCCATGTGCTGTTCCTGCGCCAGTTTGATCTGGATTATCGCATCCGCCGCCTGCGCTTCGTCATCCGCCGGGTGAACATGGCGATGGCCGCCGCCGATGAGAAAACGGCCGACCTTCTGGGCCATGTGAAGGCCGGGCTGCACGGCATATTGGCACCGCACCTGGTGCGCGGGCAGGCCAGCCACCTGGACGGCACTGCCTGTGCGGCCTGCGCCGATGCCGCGCATCAGCCCGCCGCCGCGCTGGCCGCGATGGCCGGGGCGCTGGACCTGAAGGCGCTGGACGAGGCCAGCGATGCCGCGCTTGTCAGCCTTTTGGGCAGTGCGCTGCCGCGCCGGCTGCGGCGTGATCTGCTGTCGGCCTATCTGGGCTTTCCCTTCTTCGATATCGCCATACTGCCGCTGATCGCCGATGGCGGCCTGGACGAGCTGGACGAGATCAAGGTGGACCGGGTGAGCCCCGATGACTGCCTGGCGCTGGCGCACGTGGGCGGCCGACAGCTGAAGGGCGCGTTGTTCCGGGCCTTCGGCGCCTTTTTCAGCCGCGCCTATCGCGAGCATGACTATCTGTGGGGCCGCCTGCACGGCGCGGAACGGGTGATCGACCTTGTCGTCTCCAGCCTGCCCGATCGTGCCCGGCCAACCGACGAGACGCTGGCCGGCATCAGGCGCGAAGCCTTTCGCGCCATCGTCGCCGCCGAACGCCCCCATCTGAAGGGCATCGACGAGACATTTGCCGCGCTGGATGCCGCGCTGGCGGCCAAAGCGCCAGGCTGACTATTCCGCCGGCTGCGGCTTCGTGGCCGGGCGATACTGGCGCAGATAATGGATGATGATCGCCATGCCGAAGATGCTGGGAATGGCCCAGATCACCGGGTTGAAGGCGTGGGTGGGGAACATCTCGATCAGGCCAACACTCAGGAAGGCGGTGTAGGCCGCGATGCCGGTGGCCACCATCGCCTTGAAATGTTCCGGGATATAGGCGCGCGGGCTTGAGGGCGCGGCGAAGATGTAGCGGAAATAGGTGATGGTGGTGCCAAAGCCCAGCAGCGAGACCATCACCATCAGAACCGGCTCCATCACCGGGCCGTTGCGATCCAGCAGGTACAGCCCGTGCACCAGGCAGATGCCCGCGGCCAGCATCGTCACCCCCTGCACCATCAGCATCGACCAGTGGCGATTGCCGGGATGGTTGCGCCGGTTGGTCACCATCACCAAGCCATAGCGCGTCATCGAAATCGCCAGCAGGCCCAGATAGACCATCATGGTGCCGAACATGCCGCGATAGAGGACTTCATCGGTGAGCTGCGGGTGCATGGCCAGCGGCCACACCAGGGACAGCCCGCCCATGCCCAGCGCCTGCGCCGCCGCCGTGTAGATGGCGGCCGAAAACACGAAGCCCCAACGCCGGTGCGCCGGCCCGCCCTTGCGCGTGACAACCGCCCCCCAGAAACTGGTGAGCGCCACCACGCCGGCACCGACGTGAATGGCAAGGAAGATGTTGAACAGCCAGGGCATGGGTGATGCGATCAGTGCCTTCAGGGTGCTGCGCCCCCTTGGCCACATCGGCCGGCCAAGGGCAAGGGGCGCGGACCATTGGCCGCCAAGTTTTGGCGAACACCAGTGCGGCATCGTTCCCGGATTGACCCTCAGGAAGGTCCATGCAGTCTGCGCACGTGACTGAAGGAGCACATGATGCAGTCTGCCGCACCAATGTCCTCGATCCTGAAATCGAT
>JALOSK010000058.1 GCA_025458465.1 Sandarakinorhabdus sp.
GCGCCCAGTTCGGCGAGCGGGAAGTGGCTGTCGATCACCGGGCGGATGCCGTTCTGGTTGATGGCGCGGATCATGTCCTGCTGCTGGCGGCGGGTGCCGACGGTGATGCCGATCAGGCGGATCTGCTTGGCCATCAGCTGCACGGTGGGCACGGGCCCGGCGTAGCCGGCGAGCACGCCGATCAGGCTGATGTGGCCGCCCACTGCGCAGGCAGTGATCGATTCGGGCATGGTGCCGGCGCCGCCGATTTCAACGATATGATCGGCGCCGCGCCCGTGGGTGAGCTTCATCACCTCCGCGCCCCAGTTGGGCGTGGACTTGTAGTTGATCAGGTGATCGGCGCCCATGCCTTGCAGGCGGGCCAGTTTCTCGTCGCTGCTGCTGGTGGCAATGACGGTGGCGCCCATGGCCTTGGCAAATTGCAGCGCGAAGATGGAAACGCCGCCGGTGCCCTGCACCAGCACCACGTCGCCGGCCTTCAGCTGGCCTTCCGGCACCAGCGCCCGCCAGGCGGTGAGGCCGGCGCAGGTGAGGGTGGCGGCTTCGGCATGGCTGTAGCCGAACGGCGCGTGGGTGAAGCTGGTGGCGGGTGCCACCACTTCCTCCACCGCATAGCCATCGGCACCATCGCCGGGCACGCCGGCAAAGCCCGCCATGTTGGGCTTGCCGTCCAGCCAGGTCGGGAAGAAGGTGGAGACCACCATGTCGCCGGGGCGGAATTCGGTGACGCCCTCGCCCACCGCCAGCACCTCACCGGCGCCGTCTGACATCGGGATGCGGCCATCAGGCGTGGGGATGCCGCCCACCACCACGATATAATCGTGATAATTCAGGCTGCTGGCCTTGATCCGCACCTTGATCTGGCCGGGGCCGGGCGCGCCCGGTTCGGCCATGTCCTCATGGCGCAGATTGTCGATGCCGGCGGGGTGGCGAAGGCGGATGGCTTTCATGGGTTTTGGCTCCCTTGGTTGCAGGCAGCCTAGCGCTTGTTGGCGGGCGCACTGCCCTCCCGGTTGCGGGAGGGATCAGGCCCAACCTTCCAATACGATGTCGGGCGGCCGATGCCCATCCACCCACACGCGGATGTTGGCGATCACCTTTTCGCCCATGGCCTGCCGGCCTTCGAACGTGGCGCTGCCCATGTGCGGCAACAGCACGACGCCGGGCAGCGCGAGCAGGCGCGGATCGATGGCCGGTTCGCGTTCGAACACGTCAAGGCCGGCGCCGGCGATCTGGCCGGCGGCCAGCGCTTCGCACAAGGCGTTCTCGTCCACGATCTCGCCGCGCGCCGCGTTGATGATGTAGGCGCTTTTCTGCATCAGCGCGAAGCGGCGGGCGTTGATCAGGTGATGCGTGTCGGGCGTGTGCGGGCAGTTGATGGTGATGATGTCCACCCGGGCCAGCATGGCATCAAGATCGCCCCACCAGGTCGCTTCCATCTCGGCTTCGACGCTTGGCGGCAGGCGGGTGCGGTTGTGATAATGCACGGTCAGGCCAAAGGCGCGCGCCCGGCGCGCCACGGCGCTGCCGATGCGGCCCATGCCGATGATGCCCAGCCGTTTGCCGGTGATGCGGTGGCCCAGCATCCCGGTGGGAGACCAGCCCTGCCATTCGCCGGCCCGCACCAGCTTTTCGCCTTCGCCCAGCCGGCGCGGGACGGAGAGGATCAGCGCCATCACCATGTCGGCCGTATCGTCCGTCAACACGCCCGGCGTGTTCGAAACGGTCACCTTCGCGGCGCGGGCAGCGTGCAGATCGATGTGATCGACGCCCACGCCGAAGTTGGCGCACATCTTCAGGCGGCCGGCGTCCGCGGCGGCGGCAAACACCGCAGCATCCACATCATCGGTCACCGTGGGCACCAGCACATCACAGCGCCGGGCGGCATCCTGCAGCTGCTGCGCGGTGAAGGGCGTATCGGTGAGGTTGAGTTCGACATCGAACAGTTCGGCCATGCGGGTTTCCACCGCCTGCGGCAGGCGGCGCGTGACGATGACCTTGGGGCGCGCTTTTGTCATGGCCTCAAGGCTTGCGCGGCAACGGCCAAGTGGTCAAGAGGATGGGCCATGAAGACTGTGAAGCCCGGCCTGATTTCCCCCCTGCTGATGTCCCTGCTGAGTTCGCTGTTGCTGGCGACAGCGGCGCCTGCAACCGCTGCCGAATTTGCCGACGGCACCACCGATCTGCCCACCCCGCGCTTCGTTTCGGTGAAAAGCGGGCGCGCCATGATGCGCACCGGCCCCGGCGAGCGCTTTCCGATTCTGTGGGAATACAAGCGCCCCGGCCTGCCGATGGAAATATTGAAGGAATACGAGATCTGGCGGCAGGTGCGCGATCCCGAAGGCGAGATCGGCTGGATGAACAAGGCGCTGCTGACTGGCACGCGCACCGGCATCGTGAAGGATCAGGTGCGCCTGCTCTATGTCGCGCCCGACATGAAAAGCCGCATCGCCTGGCGGATCGCGCCCGGCGCGGTGGTGACGATCACGCTGTGCGAGGATCTGTGGTGCCGGGTGAGCAAGGACGGCAAGTCCGGCTATATCCTGCGCGCCCACATGTGGGGCACCTACAGCCGCGAGAAGATCGAAGGCTAACTGGCGGCCGCTTCAGCCGGTGCCAGCGGCATCGCGGCGCTGGCTTCCAGCACGCCAAGCGCGGTTTCCGCTGCGCGCAGCCGCGCCGCCGATGCCAGCCAGGCCCGGATCGCCGGATCGCGCGACAGCGCCACATCGGCCCGCAGCGCGCCCGCCGCCGCCTCAAGATCACCCTGCGCTCCGGCCGCCCGCGCCCGGTCGAGCGCGTCGGATTCGGTGCCCGACAGCAGCGCATCGACGCGGCCGGCCAGCGTCTGCCACCAGTTCGGGCGCGCCCGGCCCGCGCGCCCGCGTGCCAGCAGCTGCAGATCGGCGGCCAGTCCGGCGCGCGTGGCCGGCGTTTCCGCCAGCGCCGCCAGCGCGGCCAGTTCATCGCGGTGGCGCGGTTCGAACAGCCGGCGCGCCGCCGGCATCAGCGCATCCAGCGGCCGGCCATCGGCAATGGCCCGGCGCAGCAGCAACACGGTGAGCATGGCTTCGGCGCGATCGGCCGCACCCTGGGCGGTGGCCATCACCGTTTCATCGCGGGCTTCCTGCGCGGCGAGGCGCGCCGTCAGCCGCGCCACCTCGGCGGTCAGTTGGTCGATGCGTTCGGCGTCTCGCTCGATCTGGCCGGTGGAGCTTTCCACCCGCGCCTCGGTCCGGGCCAGGCGCTCGGCAGCCACGGCGGGCGCTGTTGGCGCGCGTTTCTCCAGCGCCGCCAGCCGCTGTTCCAACGGTGCAAGATCAACGGGCGCCCTTGCTGCCGGCGCGGCAAAGGGCAAACGGTCTCGCACGGTCGCCTCGAACCACGGATTGGCGATGAGGCCGGCGGCAAAGGCAAACAGCGCCGCCGCCGCCGCCCACGGCAACGCGCTGCGGCGCGGCGGCGGCGGCGGGGCATCGCGCTCTGCCATCAGCCGGGCGCGCAGCCGTTCGGTGGCAGCCAGGCTGCCGTCCCCGATCTCGCCGCGATCAAAGGCATCGTTCATGGCGCCAGTCCCTATACGGATTCGGGCAGCATCGCCAGCAAGGCGGCATCCGTGGGGTGCGGCGCGGCATGGGCTTGTGCCCAGCCCGCCCCTGCCGCCGCCAGCGTCGGCGCGCTGATGGCATAAAGCGCGACGGCCGCCCGCGCGCCGCCCAACCTGTCCCATTCGGCCGCGAAATGCCGGGCGGTGCGCGGCGAATGCAGCAGCACGCCGCCCACATCGGGCAGAGCCGGCAGGGGCTGCAGCGCCGCGCGATAGACGATTGCGGTGATGATGGTCAGCCCGGCCGGCACGCTGGCGGTGGTGCGGTCTTCCCCGGCCAGATGCAGCAGGCAGCGAGGCGGGCCAGCGGCGATATCGTCCAGCAGCGCTTGCAGCGTGCCCGGCCCGGCCTGCACCTGTTGCCAGCCCGCCGCCCGCGCCGCCGCTGCCGTGGCATCGCCCACGCACAGCGCCGGCAGGGCCTTGAACGGATCGGCTTGGTTCCCGGCATGGCGCACGGCCGCCGCGCTGGTGAGCAGCACGGCATCCGGCGCCGCAGCCGGGGGCGTCCAGTCCAGCGCCTGGGTGGCCAGCAGCGGCTGCACGATGGCGTGATGGCCCAGCGCCCGCACCCGCGCCGCCGTGGCCGACGCGCCGGGTTCGGGGCGGACGATCAACAGGTGCATCAGGCGGTGAACAGCGCCCTGAGCGACGGCCCGGCGCGGCCAAGCAGTTCGGCGGCAAGGTCGCGCACCCGCTCCGGCGCCTCGTGCAGGGCGGCATTGAAGCCGCCTTCCTGCACCTCACTGCCATCTTCGGCGAGGATCTGGGCGCGGAAGGTGACGCCTTCACCCTCCAGAACCGCCAGCGCCGCCACCGGCGAATGGCAGGTGCCGCCCAGCGCCGCCAGGAAGCCGCGTTCGAGCATGACGCAATCGAAGGTGGGGTGATGGTTGATCGCGGCAATGCGGGCCAGCGTTTCGGCATCGCCATCGCGCGCGGTGATGCCCACGGCGCCCTGCGCGCTGGCCGGCAGCATCTCGTCCAGTTCGATCAGGCTGCCAACGCTCTGCCCCAGCCGGTCCAGCCCGGCGGCGGCCAGCAGCGTGGCGTCGATGGCGCCCGATTCCACCTTGGCCAGACGCGTTGCCACATTGCCGCGCAGTATTTCCGTCTGGATGTCCGGCCGCTTCGCCTTCAACTGCGCGGCGCGGCGCGGCGACGAGGTGCCGACACGCGCGCCCTGCGGCAGGCTTGCGATGCTGGAGGCGCCAATCAGCCGTTCGCGCACATCGGCACGCGGCAGCATGGCGGCCAGCACGATGCCATCCTTCAGCAGCGTTTCGACATCCTTCATCGAATGCACGCCAATATCGATGCGGCCATCCATCAGCGCCGCGTCCAGCTCCTTGGTCCACAGTGCCTTGCCGCCGATTTCGGCCAGCGCGCGATCCTGCACCTTGTCGCCCGTGGTGTGGATGATGATGATCTCGATATCGCCATCACGCCAGCCGTGCGCCTGTTTCAGCGCCGCCGCCGTCATGTGCGCCTGCGCCAGTGCGAGGGGGGAACCCCGGGTGCCGATCTTGAAGCTCATGGCGCTGCCATGGCGCGGCCATTGCGGATTGGCAAGTCAGCGCCTAGGTCGAATGCATGAATGGACCTCTGGTTCTGGGCCCAATTGTCCTTGGGATCGAATCGAGCTGCGATGAAACCGCAGTCGCCCTCGTGCGCGCCGATCGTACCATCCTGGCCCAGCGCATCGCATCGCAGGACGAGGCACACCGCCCGTTCGGCGGCGTGGTGCCGGAACTGGCCGCGCGCGCCCATGCCGATCGGCTGGCGCCGATGGTGGAAGCGGTGCTGGATGAAGCCGGCATCGCGCTGACAGACGTGGACGCCATCGCCGGCACCGCCGGTCCCGGCCTGATCGGTGGCGTGATGGTGGGGCTGGTGACGGCCAAGGCGCTGGCCTTCGCGGCCGCCAAGCCGCTGATTGCGGTGAATCACCTGGAAGGCCATGCGCTGTCGCCGCGGCTGGCCGATGCATCGCTGCAATTTCCCTATCTGCTGCTGCTGGTGTCGGGCGGGCACTGCCAGTTGCTGGGCGTGGACGGCGTGGGCCGCTATCGCCGGCTGGCCACCACCATCGATGATGCGGTGGGGGAGGCGTTCGACAAGTCCGCCAAGCTGCTGGGGCTGGGCTTTCCCGGCGGCCCGGCGCTGGAACGCGCCGCCAGGCAGGGCAACCCGGCGCGCTTTGCCCTGCCGCGCCCGCTGGTGGGCAGTGACGAGCCGCATTTCTCCTTCGCCGGCCTCAAATCCGCCGTGCTGCGCGCCCGCGCCGGCATTGCCGCGCCATCCGAGCAGGACATCGCCGATCTCGCCGCCAGCTTCCAGCAAGCCGCCTGCGATTGCCTCACCGATCGCACCGCGCGCGCCATCGCGGCCTTCCCGCAAGCCACCGCATTGGTGGTGGCCGGCGGCGTGGCGGCCAACCAGGCGATTCGCGGCGCATTGGCAGGCCTTGCCGCCACACACGGCCTGCCGTTCGTCGCCCCGCCGATGTGGCTGTGCACGGACAATGGCGCGATGATCGCCTGGGCCGGCCTGGAGCGATTGCAGGCCGGCGACGTGGACGATCTGCACGCCCCCGCCCGCCCGCGCTGGCCGCTTGATCCGGATGCCGAAGCCGTGCGCGGCGCCGGGGTGAAGGCGTGACAAGTTTTGGCGTCATCGGGGCCGGCGCGTGGGGCACGGCACTGGCCAGCACATTGGCCGGCAATGGCCCCGTCACGCTGTGGGCGCGCGAGGCCGAGGTGGTGCAGGCCATCAACGAAACCCGCGAAAACCCGCTGTTCCTGGCCGGCATCACGCTGCCCGCCGGTATCACCGCCACCACCGAACTGGCCGACATGGCGGCGTGTGACATCATCCTGCTGGTGGTGCCGGCCCAGCATTTGCGATCCGTGCTGGCCAGCGCGGCCATCCCCGCCGCGACGCCGCTGGTGCTGTGCGCCAAGGGGATCGAGGCCGGCAGCCACGCCCTTATGGTGGAAGTGGCGCGCGCGATTGTGCCCAACCCCATCGCCGTGCTTTCCGGCCCCAGTTTCGCCGCCGAAGTGGCGCGCGGGCTGCCCTGCGCGATCACGCTGGCCTGCGCCAACACAGCGCTGGGCGAACGGCTGGTGGCCGCCATGGCCCGCCCCACCTTCCGGCTCTACCAGTCCGACGATGTGGTGGGTGCAGAGATCGGCGGCGCGGTGAAGAATGTGCTCGCCATCGCCTGCGGGGTGGTGGAGGGCGCCGGGCTGGGCCTCAACGCCCGCGCCGCGCTGATCGCGCGCGGCTTTGCCGAGATGACGCGCTTTGGCATTGCGCGCGGCGCCCGCGCCGAAACGCTGGCCGGACTGTCGGGCCTGGGCGATCTCGTCCTCACCTGCAGTTCCGAAAACAGCCGCAACTTCCGGCTGGGCGTCGGCCTGGGCCAGGGCCGCCCGCTGGCCGATCTTCTCGCCGGCCCGGCGGTGGCCGAAGGCGCCGCCACGGCACCCGTGCTGGTGGAAGCCGCCCGCGCCGCCGGCGTGGAGATGCCGATATCCGAAGCCGTCGCCGCCCTGCTGGCCGGTGCCCCGGTGGGCGAGACGATCAAGGCTTTGCTGGCAAGGCCGTTGAAGGCGGAGTAGCCGGCGATTCAGGTTCCACTGGTATCGCCAGATACCAGGAGGGCGGCGCTTCGACATTTCGGTCAGGCTTGCGCGTCACCTGCCCTGCACGACCCAGGATCAGCAGCAGGGTGCGCACTTCGGTTTGCCAGGCAATGTCGGCATTCTGAACGAAAACGGTGATGCGCAGGCGATTGTTCGACAGTGGATATTCGCGCTCCAGACCAACCTGAAGGTCGGGCTTCAAGCAGATACTCTGCGCGAAAAAGAGGTGGTCCCCGGTCTCACGGACAGTGCCATGGATGGACCATCCGTTGCCATTGGCCTGGCTGGACAAGGTTCCCGCCAGTGCCTTGAGCTGCTCCTCGGGCACACGCAGATAGAAGTCAGCCACCGGGACGGCCGACCGCGGGGACTCGAAACACTCCAGCGCTATGGATCGCTGTCCATCCCGCGGGATCGTGGCGATGACAGAGGCCGCCGCCAGCAGCGGCAGTGCATCGCGCCAATGCGGCCGGGCGGGATTGCGGCTGTTGTTGAATAGATCGGCAGGAACCAATGCGCGCACCAGAAGTGCGCTTGTCACACCCAAGCCAACGAAGAACAGGAACAGCACACCCGAAGTGGCGAATTTCCCCACGCCGTTCTGAGAACCCAGGTTGGCAAGCGCAACAAAGCCCCCCAGCAGCAGACCGGGCATCAAGCCCGTCAGGACGGCCGTCCGCCACCGGCCAAATCGCGAGCCGGCCAGCATATAGGGCACCGCACCGAAAAGGATGAGGCCGCCGAGGACGAATGCACCGGCCTCCCGCAGCAGGGGCGGCTGGCCAACGGCTGGCCAACGCGCAAAGACGAGAACCAGCAACAAAGTCAGAATGTTCGCGGCGCCGACGAAGGCTGCCGCCTGCACGAAAAAACTCCAGAGGCGCCAGGCTGGCGAACCCATCAGAAATCGACTGCGATGCCGCCCTTTTCCCAGTCGCCGTAGCGCACCGGGTCGGGCCCCTTGCGGCCGCCAACCTCCTTATCGGTGGGGGGTGCGGGTGGCGCTTCCGGCGCCTTGTCGCGTGGATCGACCTTTGGGTCTGGCGTGGCGGGTTTGTCCTTGTCCATTGCCCAGTGTTGCCACCGGCTGGCGGCTGTTAGCAAGGCGGTGAAGCGAAGCAGGGGAACCGCATGTTCGACAAGAAGGTGATCGCCATCACGGGCGCCGGCAGCGGCATTGGCCGGGCGCTGGCGCTGGATCTGGCGGGGCGGGGAGCGGTGCTGGCACTGGCGGACAAGGACGAAGTGGGCCTCGCCGAAACCCGCCGGCTGCTCGGCAACCGGCCGGCCAGCATGACCACGCTCGATGTGACGGACACGGCGGCGCTCAAGGCCTGGGTGGATGGCGCTGTGGCCGAATGGGGGCGGCTGGACGGCATCATCAACAATGCCGGGCTGTCGGTGGTGGCGCCCTTTGCCGAGTGCCCGGCAGAGGATTTCGATCGGGTGATGGCGGTGAACTTCACCGGCGTGGTGGAAGGCTGCCGCGCGGCACTGCCGCACGTGAAGGCCAGCGCCGCCAGGGATGGCGTGGGCTGGATCGTGAATGTCTCATCCGTGTTCGGCATGATGGGATACCCCACCCAAAGCGCCTACAATGCCAGCAAATATGCCGTGCGCGGGCTGACCGAAGCGCTGGCCATCGAACTGGCGATCACCGATCCCAATGTGGCGGTGATCCGCGTCCACCCCGGTGGCATCAAGACCAACGTGGCGCGCAATTCCAAGCGCATCGCCTTGCTGCCCGGGCAGGATCCGAACACCGATTTCGCTGCCGAGTTCGAGAAGAACGCGCCGACCACGCCCGAACAGGCCGCCGCCACCATCATTCGCGGCATGGAACGCCGTTCGCCGCGCGTGCTGATCGGGCCGGATGCGCGGTTCATCGACTGGATGGTGCGATTGTTCCCGGTGTCCCACTTCAAGGTGATCGGCAATTTCCTGGGGCGCCGGAAATAGCGGCCGGACTCGCCAAGCCGGCGATAATCCGCCAAGGGCTGCGGCCATGAACCGCCGGCCCTTCAAACCCACCCCCGTGCAAGCCACCGAGGGCGTGCCCGCCCGCAAGGCGGCGCTGCGCATCCTGCAATCGGTGCTGGATCGCGGCGTGCCCTTCGATGTCGCTGCCGGCGCTGCCGATGAGCTGGCGCTGGCACAGGATCGCGGCCTCGCCCGCCTGCTGGCGCTGACGGCGCTGCGCTGGCTGCCGGAACTTGATGCGCTGATCGACAGCGCCACCCAGCGGCCATTGCCCGACGATGCCCGCGCCCGCCACGTGCTGCGCCTGGCGCTGGCCGGCTGGCTGAAGCTCAACACGCCGCCGCACGCCGTGGTGGCCACCGCGCTGCCGCTGGTGGAAGGCGGGCCGCGCCGGCTGGTGCATGGCGTGCTGGGCAGCCTGATGCGTCGCCCAGCCACTTTGCCCGCGCACCCAAGCCTGCCCGCTCCCTTCGACATCCAGTGGGCGCGTGACTGGGGTGCAGCGGCAGCCGAAGCCGCCAGCGCGCAATTGGCCGAGGAACCGGCGACCGATCTCACGCTGAAAAAC
>JALOSK010000342.1 GCA_025458465.1 Sandarakinorhabdus sp.
CGGGATAACCGCTGAAAGCATCTAAGCGGGAAGCCTCCCTCAAGATAAGATCTCATCGAGTCGTGGAAGACCACCACGTTGATAGGCCGGATGTGTAAGCGCAGTAATGCGTTCAGCTAACCGGTCCTAATTACTCTGGTCACGCCTGAAGATCCCACCATCAACGACATCACTGTTAAACACCAACGTGCACGGTATCGTTCAAACCCTCATCATTCGCCGGCTTCATGGCTTGGTGGTCATAGCGCCTGTGACCCACCCGATCCCATCCCGAACTCGGCCGTGAAACCAGGCAGCGCCAATGGTACTTTCGCTCAAGCGATGGAAGAGTAGGACGCCGCCAGGCCTTGCAGCCGGCAAACCCATTCACAAGTCTCTGAAACAGTCCAAGGCGTCCGCAAGGGCGCCTTGTGTTGTCTCGGGGCCAGATATTGGCGCCCCTTGTGGCGCCCGCTCGTTGACGCGGGGTGGAGCAGCCCGGTAGCTCGTCAGGCTCATAACCTGAAGGCCGCAGGTTCAAATCCTGCCCCCGCAACCAACAGGAACCCCGCCCTAACCGGCGGGGTTTTCTTGTTTGGGCGGAACGCGTAAGCAGCGCTGGCAACGGCCGTGCATGGCCGCATCAACTGGCGAGAACCGCGCATGGCCGCAGACGCTCTCAAACTCAACAACACTGGCATGGCCGCCATGTCTCGCGGCGATGCCGCAGCTGCCATCCGTGCCTTTCAAGCAGCAATCGCTGCCGATCCCGCCGCTGCGATCCTCAGGTACAACCTGGCCAACGCCCACGCGCTGGCCAACGACGCGGTGGGCCAGCTTGAGGCGCTCGAGGGTGCGCTCGATCTCGATCCCTACATGGCGCACGCGCTGCTGGCGCGCGGCAGCCTGCATGAGGCCGAAGGGCGGATGAAAGAGGCGCTGTCCGATTATCAGCGCCTGCTGGCTGCCATCGATCCCAACGAACCGGTCGGGCCGGGGTTTGCCGCCGGGCTTGGGCACGCGCGCGCCACGCTGGCGGCCGCCAACACGCTGCTGGCGACAAGACTGGAGACAGCGCTGGCGGAACCGCTGGCGGCCGCGTCACCAGAAGCCGCGCTGCGGGTGCGTCACGCCATGGAGGCGCAACTGGGTCGTCGCCGCGTGTATGTTCACCAACCACTGGCACTGCATTATCCCTATCTGCCCGCGATCCAGTTCTTCGAACGGCGGCTGTTTCCCTGGTTTGCCGAGCTTGAGGCGGCCACACCAGCTATCCGGTCAGAGCTGCAGGCCCTTCTGGCCGACGGTGGCGACGGGTTCACGCCGTACGTGCGCTATCCACGCGGCGTGCCGGTGAACCAGTGGCAGAAATTGAACCACAGCGATGCCTGGGCAGCGCGCTTCTTCTATCAGCACGGCCAGCGCGACGAGGCCATGTGCGCGCTGTGCCCGCAAACCGCCGCTGTCCTCGATCGGATGCCGCTGTTTGATCTCCCCGGTCGCGGGCCGACGGCGTTCTTTTCCCTCTTGAAGCCGCGCACCGTGATCCCACCGCACACGGGGGCGACAAACATCCGCACCATTGTGCACCTGCCGCTGATCGTGCCCGATGGCTGCTGGTTCCGGGTGGGCAACGACACCAGGCCATGGATCGAGGGGCAGGCCTTTGCCTTCGATGACACGATCGAGCACGAGGCCCACAATCCCACCGATGCGCTGCGGGCCGTCCTGATCCTTGATACCTGGAACCCGCTGATTTCCGAGGAAGAGCGGCCCTTGATCCGCACGTGGATCACAGAACTGGACGCGCAAGGGCGCGGCGTCGCGGGATTCTCGGCTGCCTGACCGGCGCTGCCAACTGCCGCTCAGCCGATCAGGCCGCGCGCGTTCAGCATGTCGACAATCCGCTGCGTTGCCTCCTCGACCGTTTCGGCTGTCGTGTCGACGCGCAGATCGGGCGCCTCTGGCGCCTCGTACGGGCTGTCGACGCCAGTGAAGTTGCGCAGGCTGCCGGCCGCCGCCTTTGCATAAAGCCCCTTGGGGTCACGCGCCTGACAGGTGGCAAGCGGGGTGTCGACGAACACCTCGATGAAGCGGTCGGCGCCCACCAGCCGGCGCGCCATTTCACGTTCCGATCGGAACGGCGAAATGAAGGCGCAGGTGACGACGAGGCCGGCATCCACCATCAGCCGGGCAACCTCCCCGATCCGCCGGATATTTTCCACCCGATCGGCATCGGTGAAGCCCAGATCGCGGTTGAGGCCGTGGCGCAGATTGTCGCCATCCAGGGCATAGGTGTGGCAGCCTTGGACCGCCAGCCGGCTTTCCAGCGCATTGGCAATGGTGGACTTGCCCGATCCCGAAAGGCCGGTGAACCAGATCACCGCCGGCTGATGCCCCTTGAGGGCGCTGCGCTGCGCCAGCGAGACGCTCATCGGCTGCGGGTGGATATTGCTGGCCCGGCGCAGCCCGTGCCGGATCATCCCGACGCCAACGGTGTTGCTGGAATAGCGATCGATCAGGATGAAGCCGCCGGTGTCCCGGCAGGCCGTGTAGGGATCGAATGCCAGCGGTACCGCGGTTTCGAGATTGACCACGCCAATCTCGTTCATCGCCAGCGTGCGCGCCGGCCGTTCATCCAGGCTGTTGATGTCGATCCGGTGCTTCAGCAGGGTCACCGACGCCGGCGTGCTGAACGGCCCGGACTGCAGCAGATAGGATCGACCCGGCAGCAACGCATCTTCATCCAGCCAGACGATATCGGCCGCGAACTGGCGGGCGACCTCTGGCCGATGGTCTGGCGCCACCAGCATGTCGCCGCGCGAAATGTCGAT
>JALOSK010000343.1 GCA_025458465.1 Sandarakinorhabdus sp.
CCGGCACAGGTGGAAGCGGTGCGCGCCTATGTGGGGCAGCAGGCCAAGAAGCTGCAGGCGCAGGAAGCCGCCGGCGGCAAGTGAGCAATAAGGGGCCGGCCGCGCGCCGGCCCCTCACTTCTTGCGGCTCAACTCCCGCATCCCGCGATCGAGGCCGTCCAGCGTCAGCGGATACATCCGGTTGTTCATGATCTCCCTGATCATGCGGATCGACTGGCCATTGTCCCAGTGCTTTTCCGGGATCGGGTTCAGCCAGATGGACGAGTGATAGATGTCGGTCATCCGGCGCAGCCACACTTCGCCTGGTTCCTCGTTCCAGTGTTCTGTGCTGCCCCCGGCATAGGTGATCTCGTACGGGCTCATCGAGGCATCGCCGACGAACACCAGCTTGTAGTCGTGCGGGAACTTGTGGAGGATCTCCATCATCGGCGTGCGTTCTGACCAGCGGCGCCGGTTGTCCTTCCACACGCTTTCATAGGGGCAGTTGTGGAAATAGAAGAATTCCAGGTGCTTGAACTCGGATTTTGCCGCCGAGAACAATTCCTCGCACAGCTTGATATAGGGGTCCATCGAACCGCCGATATCCAGCATCAAGAGCAGTTTCACCGCGTTGTGACGCTCCGGGCGCATGACGATGTCCAGCCAGCCCTGCTTGGCAGTGCCGCGGATGGTGGAATCCAGATCAAGCTCGTCGGCGGCGCCTTCGCGGGCGAAGCGGCGCAGGCGTCGCAGCGCCACCTTGATGTTGCGGGTGCCCAGTTCCACGGTTGAATCGAGGTTGCGGAACTCGCGCTTGTCCCACACCTTCACGGCGCTCTGCTTGCGCCCGTCCTTCTGGCCGATGCGCACGCCTTCCGGGTTTGACCCTTGCGCGCCGAACGGGGACTTGCCGGCGGTGCCGATCCACTTGTTGCCGCCCTCGTGGCGTTTCTTCTGTTCTTCCAGCCGCTTCTGGAGGGTTTCCATGAGCTTGTCCCAGCCCATCTTCTCCAGCTCGGCCATTTCTTCCGGTGTGAGGTTCAGTTCGGCCAGCGCCTTCAGCCATTCGGCGGGGATTTCCGTCTCGCCGGTTTCAATGGTGGGTTCCAGGCCCTTGAACACCTTGCCGAACACCATGTCGAACCGGTCCAGCAGGCCTTCGTCCTTCACGAATCTTCGCGGCGCGAAGCTCTTCAAGGAAGGTCAGGAACATCGGAGCATGTTAGCAAGCCCGCCCGCCATTGCCAGCGTGTGTTGTTGAGAGGGGGCCGCCCGGCAGATCAACCGTTTCTCGCCCGCGCCGCCTGCGTCTGCCGCCGCCTCGCAGCCAGCACCGGCCCTTCGATGAGATGCCATGACGCTGCCGCCAGCAGGGTCACCGGCAGGAAGCCGATGAGCAGCAACTGCCACCAGCTGTCCAGACCGAGATAATGCTGGATCAACTGCAGCGTCGGAAAATGCCAGAGATAGACGCCATAGCTGTAGTCGCCGCCGCGGTAGATCTGCGGCACCGGCAGCGTCTGCAATCCGGCCCAGCCGACCAGATAGGCGCTGGGCAGGATCATCGCCAGGATCTTGATCGGGCTTTCGTGCCAATGGCGCCCATCCAGCAACAAGGATGAAGCCAGGATCACGGCAACACACAGGGCGGCGAGCCCACCATGCCAGGGGATGCGCTGCCGGAAGAGATAGATCGCCGAACCGGCAAGAAAATAGGGGAACAACATGCCGCCGGGGCCGAATATCTGCCGGGCGAGGGCGCCGGGCAATCCGGCCATGCTGGTGAGACCAAGCGGGCCAGCCAGCAGGTTGGCAAGGGCCCAGGCCAGGGCCAGGGCTGGCACCACCCAGGCGCGGCGCGGCAGGCCAACCGCGACCATGGCGGCCATCATCAGGTAACAGCCGATCTCCCAGCGCACCGTCCACAAGGAACCATTGACCGCGCCCGGATAGGGATTGGCATCGAACACGCCCGGCAGCACATAATTGGGCAGGGCGATGAGGTTGCTGGCATGGGCCCAGAAGCGCGCATCGCCGAAATACTGGCCCAGTGTCATGCTGGTGGCCAGCGGGCCTGCCACCAGCATGGCGAAACCGACCACGGCCAACAGGGCGGGCAGGATCCGGGCCGCGCGGTTCATCAGATAGTCTGCTGGCCGCAGGCGCAGGGCCGAAGCCGTCACCAGGAAACCGGACAGCGTGAAGAACATCGGCACCATGAGGCTGAACGGCATCCAGAACGGGCTGGCGAGGCCGGCCTCGATTGTCCCGCTGGCAAGCGCGATGCAGTGCCAGACCATCACTTCATAACATAGCACCAACCGCACCATGTCGAAGCCGGGACCAAAGCCGCCGACGGCATCCAGCCTGTTCTGAAATGTCTGCACCAGCCCAGCGTCCCCCGGTTGCCAAGGCTATAGGAAGGCGCGCCGCGCCTGTCCAGCAAGCCGGTCCGGACTGGCAAGGCTGGATTAAGCTGCTAGAGTGCAAGGGAGAAGCTGGCGATCCAATCGGGTGCGCCATCCTGTTGCGGCGGCATGGCCATGGCGCCGCAACGGTGTGCGGTGCGGGACATCGCGCCGGAACCGGGAGAACCGAAGATGATTTCCGTCACCTGCGCCGCCCTTGCTGCGGCCCTTCTGAATTCCGGCAGCGCGGGCAAGCATTTCGTGCTGAAGGAGGATTGCGGGCCGGCGAACGGTTCCTGGGCGCTGACGGTGAAGCCTTACTTCAACCCGCCAGTCACCATCGATGCCGGCAATCACATCGTGCATGGCATCAACGTGGCCACCGGCGGCGGCCTTCGTTGGCGCGGTGGCACCATCGTGGCGCCGGAAGGGCCGTATCCGCAGGCCCGCCCCCATGGTTATGGCGTGCGCATCTGGGCCGGCACGCGCGACATCAGCTTTGATCGCACCACCTTCACCAACGCGCGCAAGGCCATCGTGACCCACCAGACCCGCAACATCAGCGTCACCAACAGCCGCTTTCATGGCCGCCTGGAAGATGGCCTGATCGCCTCCGAAACGAACGGCATCGTGTTTTCCCACAACAAGGCCGGGCCGTTCGACATCATCTATCCCAAGTGCGCGCTGCCGAACGGCAGCGTGCTGGAACGCCTCCCCCGCCGCGACTGCGAACCGCGGGGCGGCGTGTGGACCGATGGCTGGCACGCCGACGTGCTGCAGATCCGCAATGCCACCAGCGACGTGGTGGCCGAATACAACGAGATCGATACACCGGGGCAGGGTCTGGCGAACATGGATGCCAAGACGGATTTGCCCGTGGCCCGGGTGCGCTTCAGCCACAACAGGATCAAGGCCGTTACCCACTGGCTCACGCTCGGGCCGTGCGAGGATTGCCAGATCGATCACAACGTCATCGAAAAGAACGGGCGTTGGCGCGCGGTGATCCATCCCGGCACCGCCCGGGCCTGTGGCAACAAGTCGGCCGATGGCGGCCCCGGGCTTGACCCCTGCTGAGCCGGAGGCTGGCGCCTATCCGCGCAGCGCTTTCAGCGTGCGATTG
>JALOSK010000344.1 GCA_025458465.1 Sandarakinorhabdus sp.
CCGGCGATCACCTTCATCAGGGTGGATTTGCCCGCGCCGTTCGGCCCGATGATGGCGATCTTGGCGCCGGGCAGGAACGAAAGGGTGATGTCCTTGAAACAAGGCTTGTTGGCGCCGGGATAGGTCTTCGAAAGACCCTTCATCACGAACGCATATTGATAGGCCACGGGAAGGCTCCGAACATTGTGCGGGGTGGAAGATGTGGCGCAGCCCTTAGCCGATGGCGCAGGCGTTCGCAAACACCGCGAGGGCGCGCGCGCCTATTGCGGGCAGTGGGTGATCAGCGGCACTGGCACCATCAGGGTCGCGCCATCCTTGATGGCCAGTTCCAGCCGCGCCGGATCGGTTGCATCGGCGGCCACCGTCACCGCCACCAGCCGGCAGGCATGGCCGAAACAGCCCTGCGCAGACGGCCGCTCGCCGGGCGCCAGCCCCTTGCTGTCCTCATCCAGCGTGACAGCCGTGACGCCTGGGCTGCGCGCCGCCAGTTCAACCTCGGCCAGGCCGGCGTTCATCCCTTCGAGGCGCAGGACGGCCTTGATCGGGCCGGTTGGGCAGGATCGGGTGGGGCGCCACTGCGCCACCACATCGGCCACCGGCCCCAGCGGCAGGCTGGCCCGGCAGGCAGCGCGCGGGTTGCCATCCACCACCTGCTGGGCAGCACGCCGGCAAACGACAGGCCGCGCCGCCAGATCAAGCGTGAAACCGGGTGGGCAGATCAGCCGGCGATCGGCACGGCTGCGGGCGGGAACCTGCGCGTCAGGGCCGGGGACCGCCACCCCGCCCGCCTCTGGCAGATGGCCGCACAGGCTGGGCGCGGCCATCGCCGCGCCGGACAGGAACAGCAGGATCAGGGCGATTGGCAGCGTGCGCATGGCGGCAGACTATCAGCCCGACGCCGGCAAGCCCAGCATCGCCCGGAACAGCGGGCGCGTTATCAGAAATTGCGGCGGAACTGGCCTTCGTCACGCAGAAGGGTGCGCGGCAGGCGACGCGGGAACGACCGGCCCGACCACAGCATGCCCACCAGAATGCCGAAGCTGGTGCTCAGCACCATCAGGGCGGCGTCGCTGGCCAGAATATGGCCGATGCCCTGTGCCATCGAATCGATCATGAAAGCCCCCGTACGCTGAATCAAACTGTGGTTTCCTTCATAGATTCAACTTCACGATTTGTAAATAAGCCTGAAACATTGTTAACCAATTTCAGCCTCATTGTCGCAACTGAGAGGCATGACAGCCGCGGCGCCTGCGCCTAACCTGCCATGGTCACGCCAAGGGCCGCACAACGCGCCAATTCAGGGGGATGATCATGAAAAACGCTCGCACACTCCGGATGCTGTTCACCAGCGTCGCTGCTCTGGCCACTGCCGGCAGCGCCGCCGCCACCGATTTTCGCGTCACCATGCCAGCCACTGGCGTGGACCCCGCAACCGACGGCCGCGTCATCCTGGTGATCACCCCCGATGGCACCAAGGAACCGCGCTTCCAGGTCAAGCTGGGCGCCGATGCGCCACAGGTGTTCGGCGTCAATGTCGAAGGGCTGAAGCCCGGCGACGTGGCCAGCATCGGCACCGGCGTGCTTGGCTATCCGGCCGAAGATCTCGCCCAGGTGCCGGCCGGCGAATATTGGGTGCAGGCGGTCCTTCACAAATATCAGACCTACAAGCTCGCCAGCGGCCACACGGTGAAGCTGCCGGCCGCGCGCGGCGCCGGGCAGAACTGGCGGCTGGAACCGGGCAACATCATCTCCGAACCGATGAAGGTGCGCTTCAACCCGCGCACCAGGGAGATCGTCAACATCCCCCTCACCAAGGTCATCCCGCCGGTGACGGAGCCCACGGACACCGAATTCGTTCGCCACTTCAAGATCAAGTCGGAACGTCTGTCCAAGTTCTGGGGGACAGACGTGTTCATCCGCGGCCACGTGCTGGTGCCCAAGGATTTCGACAAGCACCCGGAAGCCCGCTACCCGCTGATCATCAACCACGGGCACTTCCCGGCTGATTTCGGCGGCTTCTCCCCCACTCCGCCCGATCCCAACATGCCGTGCAAGCCGGAACCGCGCTTCAACGAGCCCTGCTACAACAAGATCGAGGCGCAGGAAGCGCACGACCTGTTCAAGAAGTGGACCTCACCCGATTTCCCGCGCTTCCTCATCGTGGAGATCGACCACAGCAATCCCTATTACGATGACAGCTATGCGGTGAACTCGGCCAACCTTGGCCCCTATGGCGATGCCATCATGAAGGAATTCGTGCCGGCGCTGGAAAAGAAATATCGCGGGCTGGGCGAAGGCTGGGCGCGCTTCACCTACGGCGGCTCCACCGGCGGCTGGGAAGCACTGGCCGTGCAGATGTTCTACCCCGATGATTTCAACGGTGCCTTTGCCGCCTGCCCCGATCCCATCGATTTCCGCCAGTACACCAACATCAACCTGTATGAAGACAAGAACGCCTTCTGGCGCGAAGGCATGTTCGGCAAGGTGCCGCGCCCGGCGCACCGCAACTATCTGGGCCACGTCGATTACACGGTGGAACAGGAACAGCG
>JALOSK010000345.1 GCA_025458465.1 Sandarakinorhabdus sp.
ATCATCATCGGCGCCGCCTTCCGCGAAGGCTTCACGCCCAAGACCCACAACAACACCAAGGGCTATGTCCGCGCCTTCGACGTGCGCACCGGCAAGCGCCTGTGGACCTTCCACACCGTGCCCAAGAAGGGCGAGTTCGGCTATGAGACCTGGCTGAACAATTCGGCCGACGTGAACGGCAACACCGGTGTTTGGACGCAGGTTTCGGTCGATGAGGAACTGGGCCTCGCCTATCTGGCGGTGGAATCGCCGACGTCGGACTTTTTCGGCGGCAAGCGCCCCGGCCCCAATCTGTTCGGCAACAGCCTGGTCGCCGTTGACCTGAAAACCGGGGAGCGCCGCTGGCATTTCCAGCTGATCCACCACGAGATCTGGGATCTCGACAACAGCAGCGCACCGCTGCTGATGGACGTGACAGTGGATGGCAAGCCGCGCAAGGTTGTCGGCCTGCCGTCGAAACAGGGCTTCTTCTACGTCTTTGATCGAGCCACCGGGCAGCCGGTGTGGCCGATCAAGGAAACCAGGGTGGCCAAGGGCAATGTGCCCGGCGAATGGTACAGCCCGACCCAGCCGATCCCGTCGAAGCCGCCGGTCTATGCGCGCAACGGCGTCGAGGAGAAGGACCTGATCGATTTCACGCCTGATCTGAAGAAGAAGGCGCTCGAGCTGACCAGCAAATATGTGCTCGGCCCCGTCTACACTCCGCCCATCGTCTCCACGCCGGAGAAGTTCGGTGTGATCAACAACTGGGCGCAGGGCGGCACCAACTGGCCAGGCGGTTCGTTCGATCCTGAAACCGGCATCGCGTATGTTTATGCCTGCGGCGCCTGCATCTCCTCCACCGGCTTGCTGCCGCCGCCGGCCGGCCTGTCCGATATTCCGCTGGTCGTCGGCGTCGCCGGCCAGCCGGTGGTGATGATCAAGGGCCCCGGTGAAGGCGCCGGTGCCGACAGCCCGGCCCCCTCCACGCCTGTTGGCGCCAGCAGCGGCCCGCCGCGGCTCGCCGTTGATGGCTTGCCGCTGGTGAAGCCGCCCTATGGCACCATCAGCGCCATCGACGTGAATTCGGGCACGATCAAGTGGCAGGTGGCCCATGGTGAAACGCCGGATTTTGTGCGCAACCATCCCACCATCAAGGCGATGGGCGGCATCCCGCGCACCGGCCAGGCCACCTATCAGATCGGCACGCTGGTGACGAAGGGCCTGGTGATTGCTGGCGAAAACCAGTTCACCCGCACCGAGGACCGGCCACGCGGCGCCATGCTGCGCGCCTATGACAAGCAGACCGGCAAGGAAGTGGGCGCGGTTTTCATGCCATCCACCCAATCCGGTTCGCCGATGACCTACATGGTGAACGGCAAGCAGTATATCATCGTGCCAACCAGCGGCGGTAATGCATCGGGCGAATTCCTCGCCTATGCCCTGCCGTCGAAGCGATAAGGACCTGACCTGTGAAGATTGCCCTGCCTCTGTTGATTGCGTTCGGCCTTGCTGGTGCCGCGGTGGCCCAGGATGCCGGCAAATCGGTGTGGCAGGGCATCTACACCGCTGAACAGGCGGAGCGTGGTGCCGGCGTGTACGCCCAGCGTTGCGGCGCCTGCCACGGCGCGGCGCTGAACGGCACCGGCGAGGCGCCGCCACTGATCGGTGGCGAGTTCGTTTCGCACTGGGACACGATGACGGTGGGCGACCTCTATGACCGGGTGCGCACCACCATGCCGCAGAACGACCCGATGTCGATGACGCGCGAAGAATATGCCGACGTGCTGGCCTTCCTGCTGAAGAACAATGGCTTCCCGGCCGGCAGCCAGCCGCTCGACAAGCGATCGGAAGTGCTGGCGACCATCGGCATCACAGCAGAAAAACCGGCCAATAGCGGCGGCTGAACAAGCAAGGGGGGACGCAATGAAGCGTATCATCACGGCGGCGCTGCTGCTGGCCGGCAGTGTCGTGCACGCGCAGCAGGCCGCATCACCACCCCGCCCGGTGTGGACGGTGGAAACGCTACCCAAGCCGGCCCCGCTGACGGACGAGACCAACAAGCAGCCCAACCCCTATCGCAGCGAACTGGGCTTCCTGAAGCTGCCCGCAGGGCGCGTGATGGGTTCGACCAGCGCCGTCGCCGTGGACAGCAAGGGCCATATCTGGGTGGCCGAACGCTGCGGCGCCAATTTCTGCGGCACCAGTGCCATCGATCCGATCATGGAATTCGATGCCCAGGGCAACTTCATCAAGGCCTTCGGTGGCGGGCTGACCGTGTTCCCGCACGGTTTCTATATTGATGCGCAGGACAATGTCTGGCTCACCGATGCCCGGGTGGCGGCCGGCAAGGGCGCGACGGTGATGAAGTTCTCCCCGGAAGGCAAATTGCTGATGACACTCGGCAAGCCCGGCATGCAGGGCAAGAGCACCGACCTGTTCACCGAGCCCAATGCCGTGATCGTGGCGAAGAACGGCGATATTTTCGTTTCGGATGGCCACGAGGCCGATCGCGGCGTCGCCCGCATCCTGAAGTACGACAAGACCGGCAAGTTCCTCCTGCAA
>JALOSK010000346.1 GCA_025458465.1 Sandarakinorhabdus sp.
TGAGCACCGCCGTGCCGGTCAACCGGTCTTCCGACAGGGTGGCGCCGGGGGCCGTGCGGTTGAAGCCCGGCCCGGCGGTGCCGTTGATCACGCAGGGCAGGCTGGCAAGGGACGCCAGCGGCGAGGCGCGCAGGGCGGCACAGAAGCCGTTGTTGGCCTGGAAGCTGGTGTCGAGGAACTTGCGCTCGTTGGTGTAGCGCAGGCCAAGCGTCAGGCTCAGCGTGTCGGGCACCAGCTTGATCACATTGTGGGTGAAGAAGGCATAGTTGCGGCTGCGCTGCCGGAACTCGTTCTGCACCACGCCGGTGTTGTTCATCAGATTCTGGCCGGTGGGCGGCGCATAGCCGATCTGGGCCGCCACGTTGTAGAAGCCGCCGCGCGTGTCGACTGGCCGGCCGGGGATCAGGCCGCCCTGCCCCGACAGCGCCAGCAGCTGCGCGCCCGTGGAACCACCGATCACGCCGGCAAGGCCCGCCGCCAGCGGCCGGTTGAAGCAGGAGACATCGCCGGTGTTGATCAGGCCCAGCTGGCCGGTGGCGCGGGCGAAATTGTCGGCCAGCACGCAGTTGGCAAAGGCTTCGTAATCGTCGCCGTACTTGATATCGTCATCGGCGGTCAGGATCTCATCGGCATAATAGGCGCCCACCAGCCAGTCCAGCCGATCGTTGAAGGCGGTGCCCTGCAGCCGCAGTTCCTGGGTGAAGGTGCTGAACTTCCGGTCCTGGTCACGCCGGCGCAGGATATCCAGGCTGTTGAAATCGGCATCCTGCGCCGCCTTGTTCCTGAACTGGCGATAGGCGGTGATGGAGGTGAGGTTGATGCCGCCGAGCGCCCAGTTCACCTCGCCCGACACGCCCCAGTCCCGCGTCGACTGGAAATAGCCTTCGCCCGGCGTGATGGCGGTATCGCGCAGGAAGCGTTCGCCATTGGCCGGTTCCGGAATGATGCCGCCCAGGCCGCGCACGATGCCGGCGATGGTGCTGGGCGTCTTCACCACATTGCCCTGGGCATCACGCACCAGATTGTTCGTGGGCAGGAAGGCCGCGCCGCAGCATTCCTCGTCCTTCTGGTTGTAATCGGCGATGATGCGGATGCTGATGTCCTCGGTCGGCTTGGCCAGCAGCTGGCCGCGCAGCAACCAGCGGTTGCGATCGGCCAGCGTGCGGCCCGACACGACATCGCGCAGGAAGCCATCACGCTCGTTCCACAGGCCATCGATGCGGAAGGCCAGCTTGTCGGCGATGATCGGGCCGGTCAGGCTGCCCATCAGGCGCTTGTTGTCATAATTGCCGTAGGTGGCTTCGACGATGCCGCCATATTCGAACTTGGGCTGGGCGGTGGTGATATTCAAAAGGCCGGCCGACGCGTTGCGGCCGAACAGCGTGCCCTGCGGGCCGCGCAGCACCTCGATGCGCTCCAGCTCGCCAAGATCGGTGAGGCCGACGCCGGTGCGGCTGCGGTAGACGCCATCGATGAACACCGCGACCGAGCTTTCAAGGCCGGGGTTTTCGCCCACCGTGCCGATGCCGCGGATGCGGGCGGCGCCATTGGATTCATTGGTTGCTGATGAAACGAGCAGCGACGGCGCGAGCTGGGCGATCTGGCGGATGTCATTGCCGCCGGAATTGCGCAGCTGCTCCATGGTGACGGCGGTCACCGCGATCGGGATCTTCGACAGGCCTTCGGCACGGCGGGTCGCCGTCACGATGATCTCGGCGGCATCCACCGCATCATCCTGGGCGACTTGCGTGGCGGCTTCCTGGGCGATGGCGGCGGCCGGCAACAGGGTGAAGGCGGCGGCGGTGGCAAGCAGCAGGCTGCGCATGATGATACTCCCCATGGCTGTTGCGGGCTGGCCCTTGCTGTGGCCTTGCCCTTCGGTGGGCTTGGCTAGACCAGCCCGACAGCCGGCGGAAGTGCGGCAAGTCGATGGAATCACGAAGCTGTCACCATGTTGCAACAAGGTCACACGCGCCCGCCCTTAGTCACAGCTTGCCGCAACGGCGCCGCGCGTGCAGCCTGCCCCGATTGGCATTTGGGGAGAAGATGATGAACCGTCTGGCAGGCAAGGTGGCGCTGATCACCGGCGCGGCGCAGGGCCTGGGCGAGGCCATGGCCCGCCGCATGGCCGAGGAAGGCGCCCGGCTGGTGCTGACCGACATCAACGAAGCCGGCGTCAAGGCAGTGGCCGCCAGCATCGGGGATGCCGCCGTGGCCTGCCGCCACGATGTCACCAGCATGGACGATTGGGCCGCCGCCATCGCCTTTGCCGAAGAGAAATGGGGCGGCTTCCACGTGCTGGTCAACAATGCCGGCATCGCCGGCGGTTCCACGGTGGAAGCCACCGACTTCGAAACCTGGAAGCGCGTGCACAGCATCGATCTGGACAGCGTGTTCCTGGGCTGCAAGCTCAGCCTGCCCACCATGGCCCGCACCGTGCGCGAAACCGATGTGCGCGGCAGCATCATCAACATCAGCAGCATCGCCGGCGTGATCGCCGCCCACAACAGCGCCGCCTACAACAGCGCCAAGGC
>JALOSK010000059.1 GCA_025458465.1 Sandarakinorhabdus sp.
GGCCGGGCTGGCAGCGGTCACGCCATCGGGGCGCGGGCGGGTTTCGCGGTGGCCGCAGGCGCTGCAGCCATCGATGATCGCCATGACGCCCTGCGTCGGCTGGTTGCACGACGAACAGGGCAGGCCGCGCAGCACATCCACCTGGCCATAGCCGGGGCAGCCACAGGCCGGGCAGGCGCAGGCCAGCCGCGCCGCCAGCCGGCCTGCCAGCGCGCGGATGGCGGCCATGCGGGTGGGGTTCAGATGCGCGCGCATGTCGGTTTCAAGGCGGTTGCCCGGCCAGGCGAGGCGGGCCAGCGCGTCCATGTCGGTCACGCCGCTGGCCAGCACGGCACCATCAGGCGCCTTCACCACCAGCGCGTGCGCCGGAAAGCCGATGCGGGCGAGGAAGGGCGCGATGTCCACGCCATCGGCCACATCGAGATGCGCGAAGTTGGTGCGGCGGGACACGGCAGACAGGGTAAGTTCAACGCCACGCGCAGCATCGATGAAGGCCAGTGTTTCCACCCCGCCGGCGCCGAACGGCAGCCACGGGTGCGGGCCGAAACTGCCTTCGCTGGCCAGCCCCAGCGGCAGGCCTGATGCGGCCATGCCGGCGCGCGCCTTGGCCAGCGCCGCCTCGCTTGCGGTGCCGGTGCGTGCGCTTGTGCCGGTGAAGGTGCCGAAGGCGTCGGTATCGATGCAGACAGGCTCGACGATCAAGCCCAACCGGCGCAGCAGCGGCGGCGCCAGCGCGCGTGCCTTGCCGTGCTGCGTGGCCAGCGCGACCGCCTCGCCGCTGTAGGGATGTTCAGCCAATGAAACGCCAGTCCAGCACCTCGCCGGCGTGGAAGGGCACCACTTCGGTGCCGGCGGCGGCCACGCGGGCGGGCACCGGCGTTGCCACGCGTTCCAGCGTGATGAAATCGGGGTTCAGCGGCAGGCCATAGAAGCGCGGGCCATATTCGCTGGCAAAGCCTTCGAGGCGATCCAGTGCGCCTTCCTCCTCGAAGGTTTTCGCATAGGATTCGATGGCGAACGGCGCATTGTAGATGCCGGCGCAGCCGCAATCGCTTTCCTTGGCTTCGATGCCATGCGGCGCGCTGTCCGTGCCCAGGAAGAACTTGGGATTGCCGCTGGTGGCAGCGCTGCGCAGCGCCTGGCGGTGCAGTTCGCGCTTGGCCACCGGCAGGCAATAGAAATGCGGGCGGATGCCGCCTTCGAACATGGCGTTGCGGTTGATGGCCAGGTGTTCAGGGCCGGGAAATCGGCAACAACGCCCTTCAGCACGCGTTCGATGAACACCGCCTCGCGATCGAACACGTCGACGTTGTGATCGGTCACCTCGCCATGGATCAGCAGCGGCATGCCGATGCGCTGCATCGCCTCCAGCGCCGGATAGATGTGGCGCACGTCGGTCACGCCGGCCGCGCTGTTGGTGGTGGCGTGCGCCGGATAGAGCTTGGCAGCGGTGAAGATGCCTTCGCCGTGGCCGCGCACCAGTTCATCCGGCGCGATGTGATCGACCAGATAGCAGGTCATCAGCGGTTCGAAGCGGATGCCCGGCGACACGGCGGCGCGGATCCGGTCCCGATAGGCGGCCGCGGCCGCGGCGGTGGTCACCGGCGGCTTCAGGTTGGGCATCACGATGGCGCGGGCGAACTGGCGGGCCGTGGCATCGGCCACTGCGGCCAGCATCGGGCCATCACGCAGGTGGACATGCCAATCATCGGGGCGGCGCAGGCGCAGGGTGGTGATCTGGTTCATGGCCGGGCGATACGCCGAAGCGCGGCCACAGGGAAGCCCCGAGCGCAAGGCGTCATGGCGCCTGCGGGCAATCCCCGGTCCGGGACAATGCGTAAAGCTTTTGGTGGCGGCCGGCGCGATAAGCAGGCTGGGGACGGGTTGTGGACGCGAGTGAGCGTGAGACGGGTTGGCGCGCGATGAAGAATATCCTGCTGCACATTCACGATGATGACGAACAGGGCGCACGGCTGGCGGTCGCGCTGGATATCGCGCGGCAGGCAAACGGCCATCTGTCCTGCATCCAGGTCACGCCGGTGGAGGCCTTTGGCGGCGATCCCTATGGCGGCCTGTTCGGCATGGCCGCCCTGATCGATACGATCCACGATCAGGACAAGGCCCTGCGGCTTGCCACCGAACGCAGGCTGGCCAGCGCCGGCGTGGCGTGGGATTGGCGATGCTTTGATGGCAATGTGGTCGAAACGCTCATCGATCAGGCGCTGCTCGCCGATGTGGTGGTGCTCAGCCAGCCATCAACCTCGCGCCATGGCCGGCCACCGGCGGCGATCGTTGGCGATGTGGTGCTCTATGCGCGCTGCCCGGTGCTGATGGTGCCGCAGGGGCAGCAACAGTTCGATCTTGCCGGCCCGGCCGTGGTGGCGTGGAACGGCTCGGCCGAATCCGCCCACGCGCTGCGCCTGGCCCTGCCGGTGCTCACGCATGCAGCCGGCGTGCACATCGTGGAGGTGAGCGACGAAGCCGCCCGCGTGCCGGCCTCGGAGGCGGCGCAATGGCTGTCCCGCCACGGCATCGCTGCCGATGTGCACGACTGGCCGGCGAAGGGACGCCGCATTTCGGTGGCCCTGCTGCACGCCGCCAGCGAGCTGGGGGCGGCCTTCATGGTGATGGGCGCCTATGGCCACAGCCGCCTGCGCGAAACGGTGCTGGGCGGCGTGACGCGCGAACTCATCGCATCGGCCACCGTGCCGCTGTTGATGGCGCACTGACCCGCACAAAAAGGCGCGTTGAATTCACGTGCATTTGCGGCAGTATCGTTCGCGCAATGTGTCCCTTTCTCGAAAACAAGGCTGCCGGCACGGCGGCGCCCCATGCCATCCTTGCCGATGGCGGCGAGGCGCTGCAGCGCACGATCCTGGCCACGGTGCCCGATGCCCTGATCGTGATCGACGAGGCTGGCACCATCCTTCTGTTCAGCGATGCCGCCCGCCGCATGTTCGGATATGAAAACGACGAGGTGATCGGCCAGAACGTCAGGATCCTCATGCCCAACCCGGATCGGGACCGGCACGATGATTACATGCGCCACTACATGGAAACCGGGGAGGCGCACATCATCGGCATCGGCCGGGTGACAACCGCGCGGCGGCGCGATGGCAGCACCTTCCCCATCGAACTGGCCGTGGGGGAATCGCGATCCGATGATGGGCGGCTGTTCACCGGCTTCATCCGCGACCTTACCGAAATCCAGCGCGCCGAACGCCGGCTGAACGATTTGCAGACGGAACTTTCCCACATCAGCCGCGTGTCTGCGATGGGCAGCCTGGCCAGCGCGCTGGCTCATGAACTCAACCAGCCGCTCACCGCCATCGCCAGCTATGCCGATGGGGCCCGCGCGCTGCTGGGCGATGAAGGCGTGCCCGATGCGATGCAGATCGACATGGTGCGCGAAGCATTGGTGGAAGCCAGTGCACAGGCCATCCGCGCCGGGCAGATCGTGCGGCGCCTGCGCGAATTCATCAGCCGCGGCGAAAGCGAGAAGCGCGTGGAAAAGCTGCGCCGGCTGGTGACGGAGGCCGCGGCCCTCGCGATGACCGGCACCGGCCAGACCGGGATCGATTTCGAAATCAGGCTGGATCCGACGGCCGATCTGGTGATCGTTGATCGCATCCAGATCCAGCAGGTGCTGCTCAACCTGATCCGCAACGCGGTGGAAGCCATGCAGCGATCCCCGCGCCAGCAACTGGAAATCCGCAGTCGCCCGGCCGGAAGGGGCCTGGTGGAAGTTGTGGTGTCCGACAGCGGGCCCGGCCTGTCGCCCGATATTGCCGCCGTGCTGTTCCAGCCCTTCAACACCTCCAAGGAAAAGGGCATGGGGCTGGGCCTGTCGATCAGCCGAACGATCGTGGAGGCCCATGGCGGCCGCATCTGGGCGGAACCGTCGGAGTTTGGCGGCACCGCCTTCCATTTCACTCTGGAACTTGCCGAGGAGCCGCAGGATGGCTGAAGTGCGCGTCTATCTGGTCGATGATGAGGCGGCGGTGCGCCGTTCCGTTGGCTTCATGCTGAAAACCTCTGGCTATGAGGTGGAAACCTTTGAATCCGGAGAGGATTTCCTGAAGGCGGCGGCACAGCTTGCCCCCGGCGCCGTGCTGCTTGATGTGCGCCTGGGCGGCATGGACGGGCTGGCGGTGCAGCAGGCCCTGAAGGACAGGGGCATCGTGCTGCCGGTGGTGATCATCACCGGCCATGGCGACGTGGCGCTGGCCGTGCGCGCGATGAAGGCCGGGGCCGTGGATTTCCTTGAAAAGCCGTTCGAGAAGGCGGCGCTGATTGCCAGCATCGAAAACGCCCAGCGTCGCAACGAGGGGCGGGAGGAGCTGGTGCGGCTGGCGGACCAGGCGCATGCCCAACTGAACGCGCTCACCCCGCGCGAACGGGACGTGCTGAACGGGCTGGTGGAAGGCCAGTCCAACAAGGTGATCGCCTATGATCTGGGCATTTCCCCGCGCACGGTGGAAATCCACCGCGCCAACCTGATGTCAAAGCTGGGGGTGAATTCGCTGTCGGATGCGCTGAAGATCGCGTTCACCGCTCGCATGGCCGAACTGGCCGGGGCAACGCCGTCAGAGCCGGCCTGAGGGCTTCTTCGGCCGCTGGCAGCCAATGTGACAGGCGGTGTCGCAGCCGCCATCGGGCATCTGGCCGGGGATTGGCAGCGCACCGCCATTGCACAGCGCCATCAGCCGCGTTTCGGCCCGCGCCGGCAAGGTGGTGCTGGCCAGCGCCAGCGCGATCAGGCCGGGCAGGAAGGCCATCGGATTGGCGCGCAGGCGGGACAGGCCGGGCTCAGGGTGCGGCATCGGGGCCCTCCCTGGGCTGTTCGCCCTCATCATCGATGAAGATGCGCAGGGCCGCGCCATCCAGATCGTCGAACTGGCCGCGCCCCACCGCCCAGAAGAAGGCGAACAGGCCGATGAGGCCAAGGCCCAGCGCCACCGGGATCAGCACCAATATGCCGTTCATCGCGCTGCGCCTTTCAGCCGGAGAGCATTGGCCACCACGATGATCGACGAGCCGGACATCGCCAGCGCCGCGATCAGCGGGGTGACAAGCCCGGCAATCGCCAGCGGCACGGCAATCACGTTGTAGGCGATGGCCAGCGCGAAATTCTGTTTGACGATGGCCTGCGTCGCCCGCGCAGCGCGGATGGCGATGGCAACGGGGGCCAGGCTTGCACCCAGGAACACCGCATCGGCGGCATTGCGGCTGGCATCGGCCGCGGCGCCCGGCGCCATGCTGACATGGCCGGCGGCCAGCGCCGGGCCATCATTGAGGCCATCGCCCACCATCAGCACGCGCCGCCCATCGGCAGCCAGCGCCTTGATCGCGGCCAGCTTGCCCGCCGGATCAAGCCCGCCTTGCGCCGGGATGGCCAGCGCGGCGCCAGCGGCCGCCACCGGCCCGGCGCGATCGCCCGAAAGGATGCGCGCCGGCACGCCCATCGCAGCCAGTTCGGTGATGGTGTTGGCCGCATCGGGACGCATCGGATCGGCAAAGCGGATCAGGATTTCAGGCGCATCGCCGATGGTCAGGGCGCTGGCCATCGCCGCGCCGGCATCGCCGGCCGGCCGGCCCAGTTTCACCAGCCTGCCGTTCCATTGCCCGGTGAGGCCTTCGCCGGGCGTTTCCGTTACCAGCGTCACGCGCTGGGGCAGGGTGCCGGTGGCGGTGAGGGCGGCGCGCAGCGCTTCGGACAGCGGGTGGCGGCTGCATTGCGCCAGCGCCAGCGCGATGCCGGCCTCGGTTGGCCCCAGCACCGACAGGTCGGCAGGTGCCGGCTGACCCAGGGTGAGCGTGCCGGTCTTGTCGAACACGGCCGTATCGGCTTCGGCCAGGCGCTCCAGCGCGCTGCCATCCTTCACCAGAACGCCGGCCTTCATCAGCGCGCCGGTTGTGACGATCTGTGCGGCTGGCACGGCCAGGCCCAGCGCGCACGGGCAGGTGATGATCAGCACGGCGACCGCAATCAGCAGGCTTTCGTGCCAGCCGGCGCCGGCCAGCATCCAGCCGATGAAGCTCAACAAGGCCAGCGTGTGGACCGCCGGCGCATAGAGGCGGGCCGCCCTGTCGGCGATGCGCACGTAACGGCTGCGGCCTTGCCCGGCATCCTGCATCAGCCGGGCGATATCGGCGATGCTGGTATCGGCACCGGCCGCGGTGACCGCCACGGTGACGGCATCGCCGCTGTTGAGCGTGCCGGCCAGCACGCGGCCGCCGGGGCCGATGGCCACCGGCATTGCTTCGCCGGTGATCAGCGACTGGTCGAAGTGGCTGCGGCCTTCAAGGATCACGCCATCGGCGGCCAGCCGTTCCCCAGCGGCCACCAGCATCTTCATGCCGGGCCTGATGTCTTCGGCCTTCATCCAGTGGCTCTGGCCGTCATCATCGATGATCAGCGCGCCGCTCGCCATGTGCTTCAGCAAGGCGCTTACCCCGTCGCGGGCGCGATCGCGCATCACCGCATCCAGCCAGCGCCCGGCCAGCAGGAAGAACAGCAGCATCACCGCACTGTCGAAATAGGCGTGTCGCCCGTGGGTGATGGTTTCGAACAGCGACAGGCCAGTGGCCAGCAGCACGCCGATGGAAATCGGCACATCCATGTTGGTGTGGCGGGCCTTCAGCGCGCGCCAGGCCGATTGGAAGAAGGGCCGGCCGGCATAGGCCACGGTGGGCAGCGCGATCAGCGCCGACAGCCAGTGGAACAGATCGCGCGTGATCCCGCCGGCGCCCGACCAGACCGAGACGGACAGCAGCATGATGTTCATGGCGGCAAAGCCCGCCACGGCGAGCGCCTTGACCAGCGCGCGCGCCTCGCCATCGGCCGGGCCGGCCAGTGCATCGCCCATCGGGCTGGCTTCGAAACCGAGGCTGGCGAACGCCTTGACGAGGGCCGGCGTGTCGAGCGCCGGATCGTGGCTCACCTCCACCTGCTTGGCGGTGAAATTCACCCGCGCCGCCGCGATCCCCGGCACGTTGGCGAGGCCCTGTTCCAGCTTGGCGATGCAGCCGGCGCAGCGCATGCCGGGCACGGCAAAGCGGCTGCTGGCCAGCGCGGCGCTGGCGACCGAGGCAAGGCCGGCAGGGCGGTTCATGCCAGCGTCTCTGCAAGCCGCTTGACGGCGCCGCCCTGCCGCACCTGCAGCCGCACCTGCCAGCGCCCGGCCGGCAGCGGCGTGGTGGAAACAAGGCGCCCCTGGCCATCATTGCGGAAGGCAAGCGCCACGTCGGCCGCGCGGCCCAGCGGGTGATGGGCGGTGCCCTCGCCTTCAAAGCTGAGGCCCGGCACGGCGATCACCACGTGGCGGGCGCCATCCAGCGACACCGGCGTGTTCCAGCCCAGCCGATCCTGTTCACGCGCCTTCGCCAGCCATTCATTATACTGCTGGCTGGCGACATAGCTGTTGTCCACCACCGTGCCGCCAAAGCTGCGGCTGGCCAGCGTGGCCATGGTGAGGTTCACGGCCACCACCACGCCGAAGAAGGCGACCATGATCATGGTCATATCGCGGCCGGTGAAGGGGCGTTTTGTGGACATGGCGGGAGCCTCGCTCATTGCCGGATGAACTTCACGTCGCGGGCAGCCTCGCGCGCGGCGCGGGAGCCGGCGACCTCGTCAAGCGGCCTGGCCACCAGCGCGAACGGCGTTTCGCCGGCCGGGCCAGCGGGGGCCACCACATAAAGCTGCAGCTTGGTGGTGGCATCGGGCGCCAGATCGAGCGTGACGCTGCGGGCGGCTGCGCTGCGGGCCATCGCATCGGTCCACATGCGGCCTTGCGGAAGGCCGGTCATGGTGAGTTCGACACGGCGCGGGCGGCTTTCCATGTTGCGCATCTTCACCGTCCAGCCGTTGCGCACCTGCCCGTCGGACATCTGCACCACCACCGGGTTGCGATCCTGCGCGGTATCGATGGCAAGGCGCGCGCGCTCGCCCAAGGTGAACAGCATCGCAAGGCCAATGCCGGCCCAGATCGAGAAATAGACCAGCGTGCGCGGGCGCAGCAGCGTCTTCAGGATCGGTTTCGGCTGGCCGCCGGCCACTTCGTGCTTCTGATCATCCAGGTTCAGATAATCGATCAGGCCGCGCGGGCGATTGAGCTTGCCCATCACCTCGTCGCAGGCGTCGATGCACAGCGCACAGTTGATGCAACCCAATTGTGGCCCCTGGCGGATGTCGACACCCGTTGGGCACACCGAAACGCAGGCGTTGCAATCGATGCAATCCCCGATTTTGGCGCCCACCTTCTCGCCGGCAGCGGCGGCCTTCTTCACACCTTGCGTGCGCGGTTCGCCGCGCCAGTCGCGATAGGTGACGATCAGCGACTTTTCATCCAGCATCGCGGTCTGGATGCGCGGCCATGGGCACATGTAGATGCACACCTGTTCGCGCATGAAGCCGCCCAGCGCGAATGTGGTGAAGGTGAGCACGCCGACCGTGGCATAGGCGACGAACGGCGCGGTGCCGGTGATGAACTGCTGCGCCAGCGTGGGCGCATCGGCGAAATAGAAGATCCAGGCACCGCCGGTGGCCATGGCGATCGCCAGCCAGATGCTCCACTTCGACAGGCGGCGGGTGAGCTTGCTGGCCGTCCACGGCGCCTTGTTCAGCTTGATCTGGGCGTTGCGATCCCCATCGATCCAGCGTTCGACATGCTGGAACAGATCGGTCCACACCGTCTGCGGGCAGGCATAGCCGCACCAGGCGCGGCCGACGGCGGAGGTGACGAGGAACAGCCCGATGCCGGCCATGATGAGCAGGCCGGCGACATAATAGAATTCCTGCGGCCAGATCTCGATATCGAACATGTAGAAGCGGCGGTTGGCCAGATCGACCAGCACCGCCTGATCGGGCGCATAGGCGCCGCGATCCCAGCGGAGCCACGGCGTGATGTAGTAGACCGCGAGGCAGAAGATCATCACCGCCCACTTCAGGCGGCGGAAGCGCCCGTTCACGACACGCGGAAAGACCGGCTCGCGCTTCTGGTAGAGGCCAGAGGTGGGGTTGATGAGATCAAGAGCTGACATTGGCGGCGCCTGTTGCGGTCGACGCTGTATCGACCGCCGGGGGGGAGGCGGTGGCGGTTGCGGTTTCGGGTGCGGGCGGAGCGGGGTTGGCCTCGCCGCCGCCCAGTGAGTGGACATAGGCGGCGAGCATCTTGATGGTGACGCCATCAAGCTTTTCAGACCAGTGCGGCATCACGCCGAACCGCGCCTTGGCGATCGTCTGCGTCAGGCTGGCGCGATCGCCGCCATACAGCCAGATGCCGTCGGTGAGGTTGGGGGCGCCCATCTCGCGGTTGCCCTTGCCATCCGCGCCATGGCAGCTGGCGCAATTTTCGGCAAACAGCGCGGCGCCGGCGCGTGACCCGCGGGTTGGCTTGTCCTGCCCGGACATGACGCGCACATATGACACCACTTGCTGGATCTGGCCGCGTTCCAGCATGTCGGCAAAGGCCGGCATCTGGCTGTAACGCGCCTCGTCCGAACCCGGGCTGCGGATGCCGTGCAGGATGCTGGTGTGGATGGCCGCGATATCGCCGCCCCACAGCCAATCATCGTCATTCAGGTTGGGATAGCCCTTGGATCCGGCGGCGCCGGCGCCGTGGCACTGCACGCAGTTCACCTTGAAGGCAGCGCGGCCGCCTTCGATGGCGCTGCGCATCAGCTGCGGATTGCTGGCCAGCTGTTCGATGGGTGTGGCGGCGATGGCATTCAGCCGCGGGGCGCGGGCGGCGGTTTCCGCCTTCAGCGTATCGGCCAGCTGGCCGCGGCTGGACCAGCCCAATGCGCCATCGGTATCGGGAATGGCGGGATAGGCCACCACATAACCGGCCGCGAACACCACGCAGGCCACGAACGTGTACACCCACCAGCGCGGCATCGGCGTGTCCAGTTCCTGGATGCCATCCCATTCATGGCCGACGAACTTCGTGCCGGTGGCCTCATCGATGTCCGGCTTGTGATCAGTCATTGCTGTCACTCCTGGGATTTTCAGGCTTGAAGATCATGGTGGCGGCGGCATCCAGATGGCGGCGCGCGCCGGGGCGGAAGGTCCAGCCAACCAGGCCCAGGAACAGCAGCATCATCGCCAGCAGCCCCCAGCTGTCGGCAAAGTGCCGCATCAGCTCATAGGTGCTCATCGGGCCTGCTCCTGTGCCTCGGCCGCCTTGAAGTCGACCAGCGTGCCCAGCATCTGCAGATAGGCGATCAGGGCATCCAGTTCCGACACCATCGCCGGGTTGCCATCGAAATCGCGGGCCTGCGCCTTGGGATAGCGGGCCTGCAGATCGGTTGCATCGGCGTCCGCCGTCGCCTGCAGCACCAGATCGGCGTTGGCCTTCTCGACATCGGCATCGGTGTAGGGCACGCCCACGCCGCGCTGCGCCTTCAGATGGGCCACCATGTCGCCGGCCTTCAGCGGCTTTTCCGCGAGGAAGGCATAGGGCGGCATGATCGATTCCGGCACCACGTCGCGCGGGTTCTTCAGGTGGGCGATGTGCCATTCATCCGAATAGCGGCCGCCCACGCGCGCCAGATCGGGTCCGGTGCGCTTGGACCCCCACTGGAAGGGGTGATCATACATGCTCTCGGCCGCCAGGCTGTAGTGGCCATAACGTTCCACCTCGTCCTTGAACGGGCGCACCATCTGGCTGTGGCAGGTGTAGCAGCCCTCGCGGATGTAGATGTTGCGGCCCGCCAGTTCGAGCGGCGATGGCCACCGCCACCAGGGAGAACAGCCCCAGCAGGCTGATGTTGCGTTCCAGCGTGCGGTGCGAAAAGCCCTCGCTGCCGCCGGTTTCGGGGTTCGAAGCCATGGTTTTTGCTCCTTTATTCGGCAGGCTGGGCGACACCGCCCACCGGCAGCGGCCTGTCGGCAGCGGCATCGTAGGGCGTTTCGGTCATCGGCTTTTCCTGGCGGATGCGCCCCGCGATGGTCATCGCGATGTTCCAGGCGAACACCAGCGCCCCGGCGAGATAGAGCAGGCCGCCAAAGGCGCGCAGCAGGAACATCGGGCGGATGGCCGCGATGGTTTCGGCAAAGCTGTTCACCAGATAGCCATCGGCACCATATTCGCGCCACATCAACCCTTGCGTGATGCCGGCCACCCACATCGATGCGGTGTAGAAGACGATCCCGGCGGTCGCGAGCCAGAAGTGGGCGTTGATCAGCCGCAGGCTGTACAGGCGCTCCCGGTTCCACAGGCGCGGCGTCATGTAATAGAGGCAGGCAAAGGTGATCATGCCGTTCCAGCCCAGCGCACCCGAATGCACGTGGCCGATCGTCCAGTCGGTGTAGTGCGACAGGCTGTTGACCGACTTGATCGACATCATCGGGCCTTCGAACGTGCTCATGCCGTAGAAGGCGAGGGCCAGCACCATCATGCGCACGATGGGATCGGTGCGGATCTTCTCCCACGCGCCATTGAGCGTCATCAGGCCGTTGATCATGCCGCCCCACGACGGCATCCACAGCATGACCGAGAACACCATACCCAGGCTCTGCGCCCAATCGGGCAGCGAGGTGTAGTGCAGGTGGTGCGGCCCGGCCCAGATGTACAGGAAGATCAGCGACCAGAAGTGGATGATCGACAGGCGATAGGAATAGACCGGCCGTTCCGCCTGCTTGGGCACGAAGTAATACATCATGGCCAGGAAGCCGGCGGTGAGGAAGAAGCC
>JALOSK010000060.1 GCA_025458465.1 Sandarakinorhabdus sp.
GGCGGCGGCTCAATAGCGCAGGATCACACTGGCGCTGACGTTGCGACCGGGCATGGTGAAGGCATCGGCAATCGGTGAATTGCCGGCCAGCCCGCGCACATCGTTCCACCACCAGTATTTGCGGTTGGTCACGTTGAAGATGCCGATGCGGGCCTGTGCATGATCGTTGATGCTGAACGCTGCCGTGAGATCGAGGATGGTGAAGCCCGGGCTGGCAAAGCAGTTCGGCTTGCAGGCCTCGGCAATCTCGTTCTGCTGCTTGCCGGCGCTGTGCGTGGCAATCGCCTGCACGAACAGCCGATCATCCAGCCCGCGCCAGTTCAGGCCGGCCACAAGGTTGAACGGGCTGATCGGGGACAGCGGGGTTTCCACCGCCGTCTGGCCGGGCCGGGCGCCGGTGGAGGTGCCCCGCGCCCAGGCCGCCGCCAGGTTGACGCCAAAGCCGCCGCCCAGCGCCGCGTCCAGCCTGGCCTCGATGCCTTCTATATTGACGCTGGCAAAGTTGATGAACTGGAACACGGCGGGATTGTCCGGGCGGAATGCGCCCGAGACCTGCAGCTGATCGATGAAATCCCGATAGCGGGCGGTAAAGCCGTTGATCTGGCCATTCAGGGTCACGCCGCCAAGCTTCGCCTCGCGCAGGCGCAGGCCGCCTTCCCATGAACGGCTGGTTTCGGGGCGCAGATCGGGATTGCCAAGCGAGACATAGCCGGCGACCGGATTGATGAAGCCGTTGTTGACCTGGCTTGGCGTCGGGCTGCGGAAACCTTCGGCATAGCTGCCGAACAGCCCGAACGCCGGGGTGATCCAGCCCACGAAGCCCAGCTTGGGTGACAGGCGCTGGCCCGACGAATTGACCGCCTGAATGGGGAACAGCGGATCATCCGTGGCGGCGAGCCGATAATGATCGAGGCGCAACGACGGGTAGAGCAGCAGGCGGCCATCGGCGATGTCGATGCTGTTCTGGATGAAGATGCCGCCCTGATCATAATCGGTGTCGGGGAAGGCCTTGGTGGGGAAGGTTTCGCCAACCGGCGGCACCGTGCCATCGCGCAGGCCGCTTTGCCGGGTGCGGGAAAAATCACCGCCCACCAGCACCCGGTGCTTCACCGCGCCAGTGGCGAATTTCAGGCCCAGCTGGCCGTTGATGCCGGTCACGCGGTTGTTGAACTGGTTGTCGCGGATGCGATCGGGTGCGGTGTTGCGATCCTCGAAGCTTTGCTGGCGGTTGCGGCTGGTCTGCCGGAAGATGATCAGGAAGGCATCGTCCACCAGCCCGGAACCGCTGTAGCGCCAGTCAAGGCTGATGCGATCGCGCGACAGATCATCCTGCAGATCAAGATCGATCACGGCCGTGGCCGGCAGGATGCCGGACGGCGGCAGCGGCGTGCGGCCGGTGAGCACATCGGACATGGTCTCGCTGCGCATCAACTCGCCGGTCAGCCGCAGCTTGTGGCCCCCGCCGGCATCCAGCACCAGCTTGCCGAGCAGCGAATCACTGTTGGCTTCCAGCGGGTTGGGGACGGTGCGGGTGGCGTTTTCGGATGCATTGGTGCCGAAATTGCGGGCCGGGCCATTGTCGCGCCGGCTGTAGGCAATCAGAGCGGAAAGGGCACCGGTGCGGCCGGCCAGCATGAGGGATTTGGCCCAGCCATCATCAGCGCCGCTGTAACCCAGACGCGCACGGGCGCCGATGCTGTTGCTTGCCTTGATGACGTCTTCCGGATCACGCGTGGTGAAGCTGACAGCGCCGGCCACACCATCGGAGCCATAGAGCGCCGCCGTCGGCCCGCGCAGGAACTCCACCGATTTCAGCAGTTCGATATCGGCATAATCACCGCGACCGGCAGTCTGGCCGCCAAAGGCAAAGGCATCGGGCAGTCGGATGAGATCCTGCTGGATCAGCACGCGGTTGCCGGACAGGCCGCGCACCGTGAAGCCGCTGTTGCCGTCCCGCCCGGAGCCGGCAAGGGCCGCGCCGGGGCGGCTGGGCTGGCTGCGCACGTCGATTCCGGGTTCGAAGCGCACCAGATCCTTGATGTCCTCCATCAGATTGTCCTGGATCTGCTCGGCGGTGATCACGCTCACCGTGGCCGGCACGTCGGCCACATCGGTGGGCGTGCGGGTGGCGGTGACGGTGATCACGGCATCGCCGCCGGCGGCAGCAGCATCGGCAACGGCGTCGGCCGAAACGGCATCGGCGGCATGCGCCGGTGTGGCCAGGCCGGCCAGCAGCGCCAGGGTGCTGGCGGCAGCAAGGTTGAACGGACGGGCGGCGCCTGCAGCAAAACCGGTGCGGATGATGTTGCGGCGAATGCGGAGTGATTTGATCTGGATCATGGCGGCAGTTGGTAAATGCGAATGATTTGCAGAGTCAATAGCGACAATGGTGAAATTTCATCGCCCTCGCCGCACTGCACAATGGTTGACACCCGCACCCTGCGCCTCTAGGACGCGCGCCAAGTCTCGCAGGCCTCGGCCGGCGGGGCCATCTGCCGCACCCGGCTGGTGGCTCGACCTCAACAGGTCGGACGCAAACAGGGTGGGACGACAGGGGTTTTCGCCTTGGCCGACCGCAAAGCCGACGAGGACAGTCTCGCGCGCCGCATCGCTGCGGCCCGGGCCGCCGAATCCGGCCGCAAGGATGGCGCCAAGCAGGGCGAGAACGCGGGTTGGCAGGTGGCTTCCGAATTCATCGGGGCCATGCTGGCCGGCGGCTTCATCGGCTGGTTCATCGACCGGCAGCTGGGCACCGGACCCTGGGGCCTGATCCTGATGTTGATGCTGGGGTTTGCGACGGGTCTCTACCAGTCGCTGCGCCGGCAGAAGAGATTGGACGCTGACGCGTCAGGCGCTGAACAGATCGACGGGGAATAGACGGCCGTGGCCAATCCGATGGACCAGTTCAAGATCGAAACCGTCGTGCCGTTCGAGGCCGGTGGGTTTGATCTGGCCTTCAGCAACTCGTCGCTGTGGATGCTGATCGCGCTGATCTGCATTTCCGCCTTCCTGTTCATCGGCACCGCCAGGCCGGCGCTGGTGCCGGGCCGCATGCAGGCCGCCGTCGAGCTTCTCTATGATTTCATCCGCGACATGCTGCGCGAGAATGTGGGCAAGGATGGCCTGCGTTATGCGCCGCTGATCTTCGCGGTGTTCATCTTCGTGCTGGCCTGCAACCTCCTGGGCATGGTGCCGTTCGTGCACAGCTTCACGCCCACCAGCCACATCGCCGTCACCTTCGGGCTGGCGATGATCGTGTTCACGCTGGTGGTGATTGTCGGCTTCGCCCGCCACGGCCTGCATTTCTTCTCGCTGTTCCTGCCCGAAGGCACGCCGCTGTTCGTGGCGCCGCTGGTGGCCCTGATCGAGTTCCTGTCGTTCCTGTCGCGCCCGTTCACGCTGGCCATCCGCTTGTTCGCCAACATGACTGCCGGTCACGTGCTGATGAAGGTGTTCGGCGGCTTCGTGGTGTCGCTGGGCGCCGTGAACGTGGGCCTGGGCCTGATCCCGCTGGGCGTCAACGTGGCGCTCACCGCGCTGGAACTGCTGATCGCCGTCGTGCAGGCCTATGTGTTCGCGCTGCTGGCCAGCATCTATCTGAACGACGCCGTCAATCTTCACTGAGTAACCCCAACCTCTTTCCACACGCAAAGGACGAACAATGGAAGTCGCTGCTTACAAGCTGATCGGTGCCGGTCTGGCCGCCATGGGTGCCGGTTTCGCCGCCATCGGCGTCGGCATCATCTTCGGGATGTTCCTGCAGGGTGCCCTGCGCAACCCGGCCGCTGCCGACAAGCTGGGCGCCCGCCTGATCTTCGGCTTCGCCGTGACCGAAGCGCTGGGCCTGATCGCCGCCGTCGTCGCGCTGGCGCTGGCCTTCGGCTGATCTTCGGGTTCGGGCGCCGGCAACACGCTGGCGCCCGCCTGATCAACCGATAACGCCGGGAATTCTGCCGTGCCTCAGTTCGATACCGCCAATTTCGCGTCCCAGCTGTTCTGGTTCGGCGTCATCTTCGCCGTGCTGGCGATCTTGATCGGGCCGAACAGGCCAAGGGCGCCGCCGACGGCATCCGCACCGCCCACGAAGCGGCGATGAAGGACGCCCAGGGCGCTGCCCAGGCCAAGGTGAACGCCGCCCGCGAGGCGGCTGCCAAGGCGGCAGATGTCCGGCTGAAGGAACTGAACGCCCGCCTGGAAGCCGACGCCGAAGCGGCGGCTGCCAGGCTGGACACCGCGCGCGCCACCGCCCGCGAGGGGCTGGCCAGCACGGTTGCCGACTTGACGGCTGAAGCCGTCGGCAAGCTGGCCGGCATCAGTGTCACCCCGGCCGATGTGGCCAAGGCCCTGAAGGCTTGAGGAGGCGATCATGGCAGATGAAAGCTTGACCGCCGAAACCGTTGCCAATGGTGAGGCCCATCACGAGGAAACGCTGCTCGGCCTTGGTGCCGAACAGTGGGTCTATACCGGCGTTGCCATTTTCATGGTGCTCGCCGTGGTGGTCTTCAAGGCGCCGTCGCTGATCGCCAAGGCGCTGGATGAGCGGATTGCCGGCGTGAAGAAGCAGCTGGATGAGGCTGCCTCGCTGCGCGCCGAGGCCGAAGCCCTGCTGGCCGATGCCAAGGCGAAGACCGCGGCTGCCGAAGCCGAAGCCGCCGCCATTCGTGCGCAGGCCGAAGCCGAGGCAGATGCTCTGGTGAAGGCCAGCGAGACCGCGGCGAGCGAGGCCATCGCCCGCCGCACCGCTGCTGCCGAAAGCCGCATCGCCGCTGCCGAGCGCGCAGCCGCCGCCGAACTGAAGGCCGAGGTTGCCGCGCAGGTGACCAAGGCCGCCGCCGCGATCATCGCCGCCAAGGCGGACAAGGACCTGATGACCCGTCTGACCGACGAGGCCATCGCCGGGCTGGATCGCCGCCTGCACTGAGCCGCCTGCGGCGTTCATTGACCGGCCGCCTGCGGCGTTCATTGACCCAGCGCCTGCGGCGTTCATTGACCCAGCGCCTGCGGCGTTCATTGAATCGTCATCACCCTGCTGATATGACGTCGGGCATGACGCATTCGCTGCACTTCGTTCGACGAATCTGACACTGCGCGCACAGCCCGCGCAGTGCCCGGTTCGCGTTCACTTCCAGCAGCGGAAACTCATCCCTTGATCGACGTTCTTCCCCTTCAACCGGGCCACCTGCCCGCCATCGAGGCGCTGCTTGATCAGCGCTTTGGCCCCGCGCGCCACAATCGCACCGCCTATCGCCTGCGCGAAGGTGCGACGCCGCTGCCCGGTTCCAGCTTCGTTGCCATGGACGGTGATACCCTGGTGGGCAGTCTCCAGTGCTGGCCGATCAGCCTGCGCAGCGTGGCCGGCGCGCGCCTGCCGATGATCCTGCTGGGCCCGGTGGCTGTCGCTGCGGATCGGGAGGGCGAGGGCATTGGTTCGCAGCTTGTGCGCGCCAGCCTGGCCGCGCTGGACGCGGCGGACAGTCCGCCCGTGCTGCTGATCGGCGATGCTCCCTTCTATGGCCGATTCGGCTTCACGGCGGCCGCCACCCGGCAATGGCAGCTGCCCGGCCCGGTGGATCATGCGCGCCTGCTGCTGCGCGGGCCGGCCACCGGCCTGCCGCGCATCGCCTGGGTGGAAGCGGACAGCAGCGCCGCCAAGGTGGCCTGAGCGTCGATGGCGCAACCACGGTTGCCCCGGCGCGCGGCTGCCCTATCTAGGGCGCTGTGAACACCGAATCGCCTGCAAACGCCCCGGCTGACCGGTTTGCCGAGCTTCTGGCCCTGTCGAAGGCCGGCAAGCGCTTGCCGGTGGAAAACTGGCATCCGCAGCATTGCGGGCACAGCGACATGCGCATTGCTGCCGACGGCACCTGGTTCCACGCCGGTTCGCCGATTGGCCGCAAGGAGCTGGTGAGGCTGTTTTCCACCATCCTGCGGCGCGAGCCCGATGGCAGCCACGTGCTGGTGACCCCGGTGGAAAAGCTCGACATCGACGTGGAGGACGCGCCGTTCATCGCAGTCGATGCCGATTCGGTGGGGCAGGGGCGTGATCGTCAGATCGTCTTTCGCCTCAACACCGATGATGCGGTGGCCTGCGGGCCCGATCATGGGCTGGACGTGCGGGTGGCTGCGGATGGCACCCCGCGCCCCTATCTGCACGTGCGCGGCGGCCTGATGGCGCTGGTCAATCGCGCCACTTTCTATCGTCTTGCCGATCTGGCGCTGGCCGAGGGCCGGGATCCGCCCGGCCTGTGGAGCGGCGGCGCCTTCTTCCCGTTCGTGAAGCCCGACTGATGCCGCTGCACCGCGTTCGCAGCCTGCTGGGGCAGCCCTTCACGCCGCAGCCGCATGGCGACTGGGATCTGATGCGTGATGCCCCGCCGCCGGCTGATCGGTTGATGCCCGCCGCCGTCCTGATGGCCATTTCCGATGAGCGCGAGCCGCAATTGCTGTTCACCCGCCGCACCGCGCACCTGAAGCGCCACGCCGGGCAGGTGGCCTTTCCCGGCGGCCGGCAGGATGATGGCGATACCGGCCCGGTGGCCACCGCGCTGCGTGAGGCGCACGAGGAAGTCGCCTTGCCGCCGCCGACAGTGGAGGTGCTGGGCACGCTGGATCCCTATCGCACCGGCACCGGCTTTCTGGTGACGCCGGTGGTGGGTGTGGTGCCCCCCGGCCT
Organism: Sandarakinorhabdus sp.; assembly: GCA_025458465.1. Lineage (GTDB taxonomy): Bacteria > Pseudomonadota > Alphaproteobacteria > Sphingomonadales > Sphingomonadaceae > Sandarakinorhabdus. The sequence continues at coordinate 6,674 of JALOSK010000060.1, forward strand.
GACGCTGCGGCCCGATCCGGGCGAGGTGGACGAACTGTTCCACGTGCCGCTGGCCCATGTGCTCGACCCGGCAAACCATCTGCGCGAATCGGCACAATGGCAGGGGCAGTTGCGCCATTACTGGACCATCCGGCACGATCGCCACGTGATCTGGGGTGCGACCGCCGGCATGATCGTAGCCCTGTCGCGCCGGCTGGAGACCATGACATGAAGCTGCCAACCCCCGATTGGGTGGCGTTGCCGGCGGGCCAGGCGTTGCTGGCCGCTCTCGACGCATCCGACGGCACCACCCGGCTGGTGGGCGGCGCCGTGCGCGATGGCCTGTTGGGGCTGAGCGGTGCCGATATCGATCTCGCCACGCGGCTGACACCACAGGCTGTCATGCAGAAGCTGGCGGCCGCCGGGCTGAAAGCGGTGCCGACCGGCCTGGCGCATGGCACGGTGACGGCGGTGGGCCCAAATCTCGTGGCCGAAGTCACCACCCTGCGCCGCGATGTGCAAAGCTTTGGCCGCCATGCCGAGGTGGCCTTCACCGACGATTGGCGGGAAGATGCCGCCCGCCGCGACTTCACCATCAATGCGCTCTATGCCGATCTGCCCGGCGGCGTGGTGGAGGATTTCTGGAGCGGGCTGGATGATCTGGCGGCCCGCCGCGTGCGCTTCATCGGCGATCCGCTGCAACGCATTGCCGAGGATCACTTGCGCATCCTGCGCTTCTTCCGCTTTTCGGCGCGCTTTGCCGCCGTGATCGATGCCGACGGGTTGGCCGCCTGCACGGCCCGCGCCAACGATCTGATGGCGCTGTCGCGCGAACGCATCGCCATGGAATTGCGCCTGCTGCTGGGACTGCCCGATCCGGCGGCAACGCTGGCGCTGATGCTGGATGCCGGCATCTTCCGGCCCGTGCTGCCGGAACTGGATGCGGTGCGCCTGCCCGTGCTGGCCCGCACCATCGCTGTCGAGGCGGCGGCGGGTGTGGCGCCGGCATGGGAACGGCGGCTGGCCAGCCTGCTGCCCGCCGACACGCGCATCGCAAACGAGGTTGGCGCGCGGCTGAAGCTTTCCAATCCACAGCGCGCGCGCATAACGGCGGCCGTGCAGCCTGCGGGCGCGGCGCCACACTGGCCTGATGCTTATTCCGAAGGCGCCGAAGCGGTGATCGACCGACTGTTCATCGCCGGCGACGCTGATGCCGCCCGGCCCCTGATCGGCTGGCAGCGCCCGAAACTGCCGGCATCGGGCAAGGACATCATCGCCCGCGGGGTGGCAGCAGGGCCCGAGGTGGCGCGGCGGCTGGGCGCCTTCGAGCGCGCCTGGGTTGCGGCCGGCTTTCCCGACGATCCGGCCCGGGTTGCCGCGTTGCTGGACGCTGCGGCAGATCAGTCCTCTGCCTGACCTGGTGGCCGGCCGCGTTTTGGCGGCGGGGTGATCGGCACCTTCACCCCGCGCCGCGCCAGCGCCTCGCGCAGCAGCACCTCGATCTCGGCATTCAGGCTGCGCAGATCACTGGCGGCGGCGTGTTCGAGTGCCGCATACAGCGCCGGGTCGAGCCGCAACGGATAGGCCTTCTTCGCCGCCATCAGCCCATCAATAAAGGCTGCCGGCGTTCACGATCGGCTGGGTTTCGCGTTCGCCGCACAGCACCACCATCAGGTTGGACACCATCGCGGCCTTGCGCTCGTCGTCCAGCTCCACCACCTGCTTTTCCGACAGCTGGGCCAGCGCCATTTCCACCATGCCCACCGCGCCGGCGACCAGCGTTTCGCGTGCCGCCACCACGGCGGCGGCCTGCTGGCGGCGCAGCATGGCGCCAGCGATTTCGGGCGCATAGGCGAGGTGGGTGAAGCCGCATTCATCCACCGTGATGCCGGCCACGGCCAGCCGTTCGATCAGTTCGGTGCGCAATTCGCCCGACACGCGATCATGGTCACCACGCAGCGTCACTTCCTTGTGCTCGAAATCGTCATAGGGGTAACGCGCGCCGATGGTGCGCACCGCCACTTCCACCTGCGCGGCCACGAAGGCGCGATAATCATCGACATCGAACAGCGCCTGCGCCGTATCGGTGACGCGCCACACCAGCTGGGCCGCGATCTCGATCGGGTTGCCGCGCAGGTCGTTCACCTTGATCTGCTGCGAAATCAGGTTGTTGGCACGGCATGAAATCTTCTTCTTGCCCATCCACGGCCAGGTCCAGCGCAGGCCCGGCGTGCGATCGGTGCCGCGGTAATCACCGAACAGGGTAATCGCCGCCGCCTCGTTGGGCTGCAGGCTGTACAAGCCGGCCAGCACGAACAGCGAGGCAAAGCCCAGCCCGATGCCAAGGAACACGCCGGTCACCCAGTCGCTGCCCAGGGCTGCGAAGAAACTCCACGCCGCCGCCGCCAGCAGCAGCAGTGCCACCAGCAGCATGATCAGGCCATTGTCGCTGGCGCCGGGCACTTCCCGGCTGGCCGCCTTTGGTTCACCTGTGGTCATGCGCATTCCCCCGATTGAATGATGATATCATCATTATATCAATCGAAGGCGGCGCGCAAGCCGCGGGCTCAACCCTTCTTGTCGGCCTCTTCGCGCGCCTTGCGTTCAAGCTCGGCGAAATTGTCGTTCTTCTTCGTGTCCGACAGCATGACGAAGCCGGCGACCGCAAGCGAGGCGAGAATCAGGATGATGGTGGCATCCATGGCGATCAGTCCTTCGCTTCGTCGGCCGGGGGCGCCGGGGCAGGCGCCGCATCACCGCGCGGTCGCTTCTTCCACACGTTCGCCTTGTCCTGGCTGAACTGGTAGCCGAACCAGATGAACATCAGAACGTTGAGAACGCCGATGAGAATGATACCAGCCATGCCTGTCATGCGCGCCTTGTAGCGGCTTCGGGCACGGCTGGCGAGGGTTCAGGGGGTGAACCGATTGTCGCGCGGGAAGCCGGTGGGCGGCATCCGCCCGGCGCTGGCGCGTGCGCCCTTCCAGAAGGTGAGATCGCTTTCGGTGCGCATGCGCCCGGAACCGCCGCCCATCGGCCAGGTGAGGCCATCGGCCATCACGAAGGTGCGGGCATCGGCCATGCCGCCATCCTTGTATTTCTGCAGCGCCACGCCCTGGCCCTTCTGCAACTGCGGCAGTTCGGTGATCGGGAACACCAGCAGCTTGCGGTTCTCGCCGATCACCGCGACCATGTCGTCGGCCGCGTCGATCCAGCGCACCACCTTCAGCGTGGCGCCAGTGCGCGGGCTCATCACCTGGCGGCCCTTGCGGGTTTCGGCCAGCAGTTCGCCCGCATCCACCTGGAAACCGCGACCATCGCTGGCGGCCAGCAACAGCCGGCCATCAGGCCGGTGCGCGAACAGCGCGACGATGTCGGTCCCTTCGGCCAGATCGATCATCAGCCGCACCGGTTCGCCCAGCCCGCGACCGCCGGGCAGGCGATCGGGCATCAGCGTGTAGAAGCGACCGTCGCTGGCGGCCAGCACCAGGCGATCCGTGGTCTGGGCATGGAAGGCCCAGGCCGGCCCGTCGCCTTCCTTGAACTTCAGGGCTTCGGCGCTTGAAAGGTCGCTGTGGCCCTTCATCGCGCGGATCCAGCCCTTGGCCGAACAGATGACGGTGATCGGTTCCTTCTCGATCATCGCCTCGATCGGCACGTCGCGCACCTGCGGCGCGGCCGCGATGCTGGTGCGGCGCCGGCCCAGCGCGGTGGTGGGGCCATAGGCGGTGCGCAATGTGCCCAGATCGGCCGCCAGCCGCGCCGTCTGCTTCTCCGGGCTGGCGATCAGCGCCTTCAATTCGCTGGCTTCGGCGGTCAGCGCCTTGTTCTCGCGGGTGATCTCGATCTCTTCCAGCTTGCGCAAGCTGCGCAGCCGCATGTTCAGGATGGCTTCGGCCTGCACGTCGGTCAGATCGAAGGCGGCTTTCAGTTCGGCCTTGGCATCATCGGCCTCGCGGATGATGCGGATCACCTCATCGAGGTTCAGATAGGCCTTCAGCAGCCCGCCCAGCACCTCCAGCCGCGCCTCGATCCGGCCCAGCCGGTAACGGCTGCGGGCCAGCAGCACCTCGCGCTGGTGCGCCAGCCACTTGGCGATCACCGCCTTCAGGCCCAGCACGCCGGGCCGGCCGTGATCCAGCACGTTCATGTTCAAGGGCACGCGCACTTCCAGATCGGTCAGCTTGAACAGGCTTTCCATCAGCACGTCGGCCTCGACATTGCGCGACCGGGGCGTCAGCACGATGCGCAATTGCTCGTCACTCTCGTCGGCCACGTCGGCGAGGATCGGCAGCTTCTTCTCGGTGATCAGGGCGGCGAGCTGTTCGATCAGCTTGCCCTTGAGCACCTGATAGGGAATTTCGGAAATCACGATGGTCCAGGTGCCGCGGCCCTGATCCTCCACGGCCCAGCGCGCGCGCAGCCGGAACGATCCGCGCCCGGTGGCATAGGATTCGGCGATGCTGGCCGGCGATTCCACCAGCACGCCGCCGGTGGGAAAATCGGGACCGGTCACGAATTGCAGCACGGCAGCCTCATCGGCGTCGGGCTGTTCCAGCAGGTGCAGGGCAGCGTCCACCACCTCCACCGGGTTGTGCGGCGGAATGCTGGTCGCCATGCCCACCGCGATGCCGCTGGCGCCGTTCACCAGCAGGTTGGGGAACAGGCCGGGGAACACCTCCGGCTCCTCCTCCTCGCCATTGTAGGTGGCGCGGAACGGCACGCTCTCCTCGTCCAGCCCGTCCATCAGGCGGATGGCGGCATCGGTCAGCCGCGCTTCGGTGTAGCGCATGGCCGCCGCGTTATCGCCGTCGATGTTGCCGAAATTGCCCTGCCCATCCACCAGCGGCACGCGCAGCGCGAAATCCTGCGCCAGCCGCACCATCGCATCGTAAACCGATGCATCGCCGTGCGGATGATATTTGCCGATCACGTCGCCCACCACGCGGGCGCATTTCTTGTAGGCCTGATCCGGGTTCAGCCGCAGCAGCCGCATCGCCCACAACAGGCGGCGGTGCACCGGCTTCAGGCCATCGCGCAGATCGGGCAGGGACCGCGCCGTGATGGTGGACAGCGCATAAACCAGATAACGATCGCCCAGCGCCGCCGCGAACGGGGCATCAAGGATGGTGGTGGGGGTCGCTTCATCGGGGGGCAGGCTGGCCATGGCGATGGGTTAGCCGCGCCACCGACTTCACGCAAGCAACAGGCCGCGCAGCCGTTCGCGCGCCGTCCACACGCGCGCCTCGGCCGGGTTGCCGGCCAGCAGGTTGCGGGCGAGGAAATAGCCGGAAAGCTTCAGGCCATCGGCCAGTGCATCAGCATCGCCGCCGCCGCCTGCCAGCAGAAAGGCCGGCAACGGCAACAGCTTGGCGGCGTAAGGCGCGCCGGCACCGCGCGACACGGCCTGGCGTGATTTTGGCGAGACATAGGCCAGATCATCGCTTGCGCCGGTGGCCGCACAACTGGCCAGATCAAGGCCCAGCCCCAGATCGGCCAGCAGCGCCAGTTCCAGCCGCACCAGCGCGGCGGCCTTGGTGGGCGCATCGCTGCCGGCGCCGGCAGCGGCGAACAGCGCGGCGAACAGCGGGAACAGGCGCGGGTGGGGCTGATCTTCCGGCAAGGTCGCGGCGGCCAGCGCGGCGAGATACTCCACCATGGCGATGGCGCCGGCGCCGTGGATCATGGCCAGATTGCTGGCCAGCGGGTGCACGCCGGCCTGCCGCAGCTGTCCGGGCCGCCGCTCGACAAGATCAAGCGCCACCACCTGCCCATGCTGCAGGATGGCACGCAATTTCCGCCCGCGCCCGCCGGGCACATAGGCGGCCACCAGGCCCAGTTCTTCGGTGAGGAAACGGGCCACCACGCCATGTTCGCCATGCGCGATTGCCGCCACCACCAGCGCCGGTTCGATGCGGATCATCATTTGCTTAATCTCTGCGAATCACATAGGAGATTGTGAAATTCACGTAAAGGTAATGTACATGAACACGGTTGCGTACACGATGCTCGGTCTCAACAACGCGGCGCTTTGCCGGATTGGCGCCTCGGCGCTCACCATGATGGCGGCGGCTGCGCCGGCTGCTGCCGCAGTTGTCATCCCCGCTGTTCCGGCCAATATCGGCGCCAACTGGACCGTCACCTATGACGCACGGCCAGGCAACAGCAACACCGTGGTCACCCCGGGTGTGACGGCATCGATCAACTTCACGCTGGTCGGCCTGCTGAACGACAATCGCACCTGGCGCGTGCTGGCAGAGGTGGCCAACACGTCCACCGTTGGCACGGCGGCCACGGGCGCGCGGCTTGGCGCCTTCTCGTTCGATACCGATCCCAATCTTGCCAGCGTCCGGTTCGTCGACAAGGGGGATTTCAACTTCATCGGCACCGGCGGCAACATGACCGGTGGGTTGAACAACGTCGAATTCTGCATTGGTGTCGGCTCCAACAATTGTTCGGGTGGCGGCAACAATGGCATTCGCGTGGGCGAGGCGGGTGACACGCTGTTCGACCTCACCTTCCTTGGCCAGGCGCCCACGGCCATCCAGTTCAGCAATTTCTTCGTGCGCTGGCAGGTGCTGCCGAGCAATCCGAGCTCGGGCGTCGGCCGCATGACAAGCATCACGGTTGACGGCAATGGCGGTCCCCAGGGCATCCCGGAACCGTCGAGCTGGGCGATGCTGATCGCCGGCTTTGGCCTTGTTGGTGCGGTGGCGCGCCGCCGCAAGCGCGCAGGGGCTGCCGTCGCGGCCTGATCGGTATCACGGTCATTCCCGGGCGCCCGGTTGCGGTTGGTGTCGCAGCCGGGCGTCCTTGTTTGCGCGGCCTGCCCCACCGCGCTTCGGCCCGGCTTCCGTGCCGCCGGTTCTGCGGCTTGCGGTTGCGCTGTAGGGACAATCCCCTAATCACCCGGCTAACGTAAAGTTTGCGATTGTGAAATGTGCAAGACTCGGTTAGGAAAACTTGTTCTTAACGCGAGGGCAATGAACATGAACAAGTTGATTTACGCTTTGGCGGGATCTGCGATGATGCTGGCGGCGCCGGCATTCGCATCCGTGCCACTGGTCAGCTCGCCGATCACGGTGACGACGGCTGATATCAACAAGAATTTCACCTATAACTTCAACGGTATCGTTGAAGGCCAGGACCAAGCAGGGCTCGAGTCCGCCATCACTTTCCGGCTGACTGGCGTGAATGGCAATGTCTGGACCTTTGCGGCCCGCGTGGACAACACGCTGTCCACCGATCCGGTTGGCGGTCGTATCACCGGCTTCGGTTTTGACGGTAGCCCCGCCATCACGGGTGGTCAGGCCTTGGCCGGTCCTTTCGGTACGTTCGTGACGAATGCCGGCTTCCCGCAGATTGGCGGTCAGACCAGGATCGATTTCTGCGTGACGTCCGGTTCGAATTGCCAGGGCGGTGCTGGCGGCGGTGTGGCGGATGACCTGACCGGGTTCCAGACGTTCGAACTCTCCTTCGGCAGCTCACCCCTCTCGGTGACGTTCGACAATTTCATCGTTCGCTATCAATCCATCACCGGCAGCCAATTCGGCAGCTCCGGTATCGGTCTTGGGACCGGAGGCGGTGGCAATGGTGGCTTCGATCCGGGTGGCATCCCCGAACCGTCGAGCTGGGCGATGCTGATCGCCGGCTTCGGCCTCGTCGGTGCCGTGGCGCGCCGCCGCAAGGCTTCAGGTCTCACCGTCGGCCCAGTCGACCCTGAAGCCCAGTCGACGCTGAAACCTAGTCGACGAAGTCCAGCCCGACCGCGCTGTACAGGCTGCGGTCCTCGCCCCAATCGGGCTTCACCTTCACGTGCAGGAACAGGTGCACCTTGGTGCCCAGCAGATCGGCGATGGCGGTGCGTGCCGCCTCGCCGATCGTCTTGATGCGGCTGCCGCCCTTGCCCAGCACGATGGCCTTCTGGCTGTCGCGTTCGATGATGATCTGCTGGCGGATGGCCACGCTGCCGTCGCGGCGTTCCTCCCAGGTTTCGGTCTCGATGGTGGCGGCATAGGGCAGTTCGGCCGAAAGCTGCAGATAAAGCTGTTCGCGCGTCAGTTCGGCGGCCATCAGGCGGGTGGTGGCGGCGGTCAGCTGGTCTTCGGGATAGTGCCAGGGCCCAGGCGGCAGGCGGGCGGCCAGCGCCGCCTTCAGTTCGGCGACGCCATCGCCGGTGGTGGCCGACACGAAGAAAATCTCGTCGAAGGGCAGAAGTTCGTTCATCTGCGCGGCCAGCGCCAGCAGGCGTTCCTTCACGCAGATGTCGACCTTGTTGAGCACGAGGAACTTGGCTTCCCGGCGGTTCTTCAGGCCTTCGATGATGGCCGGCACTTCGCCCTTCAGGCCGGCCTTGGCATCCACCACCAGCGAGATCACGTCGGCCTCGCCGGCGCCGTCCCACGCGGCCTTCACCATCGCCCGATCCAGCCGGCGGCGCGGCTGGAAGATGCCCGGCGTGTCGACCAGGATCAGTTGCGCCTGTTCGTGGATGGCAATGCCCACCAGCCGCTGCCGCGTGGTTTGCACCTTGGGCGAGACGATGGCCACTTTCTGGCCCACCAGCGCGTTGACCAGCGTGGACTTGCCGGCGTTGGGGGCGCCAACCACGGCGACGCTGCCGCAACGGGTTTCTGCAATCTGTGTCATGTCTGTTGCTCCAGCCGCGCCAGCAGCGCGGTCGCGGCGGCTTTCTCCGCCTCCTGCCGGGATTTGCCCGCGCCTGTCACCGGTTCCTGCCCGCGCACCGTCACTTCAACGGTGAACTGCGGCGCGTGATCCGGCCCCTCGCGGCCCACCACCAGATAGGCTGGCATGCCCAGCCGGCGTTTCAGCGCCCAGATCTGCAGGGCGCTCTTGGGATCGTTCAGGAACGGCTGTTCGGCGGCCATCATCGGCCCCCAGTGGCGTTCCACGATGGCGCGCGCCGCCTCCCAGCCGGCATCGACGAACACGGCGGCCACCACCGCTTCGGCCACGTCGCCCAGCACATTGTCACTGTCGGCCAGGCCCTTGGCGCGGGTCACCGGTTCCATTGCAATCAATGGCCCCACCGTCCAGCCGCGCGCCACGCGGGCGTTGGCCGGGCCTTCCACCATGGCGTGCAGCCGCGCCGTCAGGCGGCCTTCCTGTTCGTCGTGGCGGCCATAAAGCATGGTGGCCACCACGCAGCCCAGCACGCGATCGCCCAGGAATTCCAGACGCTGGTAACTGCTCCCCGCCACCCGGCTGGCGCTGCCGTGGGTGAGGGCGCGATCCAGCAGCAAGAGATCGGCAAATGCATGGCCCAGCACATCCTTTGCCCATGCATCCAGCCGGGCCAGGCGATCAGCCTGATCCAGCCCCGGATCGGGCGCCGTCTTGCGTTTGCGGGTCATCGGATTTGCCGTGGGCGCAAGGGCGTTTCCGGTCAAGTGTTTCGCTTGTCTTGCAGGGGGGCTGGACTTCCGCGGCAGGCCGCCGGAAAAGACCGCGCATGGATGTTCTGGCCCCTGTTCGCGCTGCTGCCGCCGCCCCGGTGGACATTGCCGGCCTGTTCGCGGCCGAGCCTGATCGGCTGGCGCGGCTGAGCCTTTCGGTTGGCGGCATCCATGCGGATTTCTCGCGGCTGGCCTTGCCGCTCAAGGGCCTTGATGCGCTGCTGGCGGCAGCAGACGCCGCCGATCTGGCCGGCTGGCGGGCACGGCTGCTTGCCGGCGATATCGTCAACCCGTCCGAGGGGCGCGCCGCCACCCACGCGGCGGAACGCGGCACGGGCGATGCGGCGCTGGTGGCGACTGCGGCGAGTGACGCCGGCCAGGCCGCTGCCTGCGCGGACACGTTGCGCCGCGATGGCACGCGCCACATCATCCACATCGGCATCGGCGGTTCGGCGCTGGGCCCGGCGCTGCTGGTCGACGCGCTGGGCCGGGATGGAAATGGCCCCGCCGTCCACATCGTCAGCAACATCGATGGCGAGGCGCTGGCGCGGGCGATGGCGGCCTGCGATCCGGCGGCCACGCGGCTGGTGATCGTCTCCAAAACCTTCACCACCGCCGAAACCATGACCAATGCCGCAACCGCGCTGGCCTGGCTGGAAGGCGCCGGCATTGCCGATGCCCGCCGGCAGAGCATCGCCATCACCGCCCGGCCGGATCGGGCGGCAGCGTGGGGCGCCGGCACCGTGCTGCCCTTCGCCGATACGGTGGGCGGGCGCTATTCGCTGTGGTCTGCCGTGGGCCTGCCCCTGTCGCTGCGCTGCGGGCCGCAGGCGATGCAGGCGTTGCGCGATGGTGCTGCGGCGATGGACTCGCATTTCCGGGACGCCCCGCTGGCGCGCAACCTGCCGGTGCTGGCGGCGCTGGCCGATGTGTGGGCGGCGCACGGGCAGGGGCAGGGCACGCGCGCCGTGTTCGCCTATGATGAACGGCTGCGGCTGCTGCCGGCCTATCTGCAGCAACTGGAAATGGAATCGAACGGCAAGCGGGTAACGCGCAATGGCGATCCGGTGCCGGGGATGACGGCGCCCATCACCTGGGGCGGCACCGGCACCGATGCCCAGCACGCGGTGTTCCAGTTGCTGCACCAGGGCACGGTGGTGGGGCCGGTGGAGTTCATCGGCGTGCGCCAACCCGGCCACGGCCTGCTCGCCACCCATCACCGCCAGTTGCTGGCCAGCATGCTGGCGCAAGGCGCGGCGCTGCTGACGGGCCGCAGTTTCGAAGCGGCGCTGGCGCTTTCTGATGGGGATGCGGCGTTGGCCCGGGCAAAGGTTTTCCCTGGCAACCGGCCATCATCCACGCTGCTGCTCGACCGGCTGGACGCCGAAACGCTGGGCGCGCTCCTCGCCTTTTACGAACATCGCACCTTCACGGCGGCCGTGCTGCTGGGCATCAACCCGTTCGATCAGTGGGGCGTGGAGCTGGGCAAGGAAATGGCCGGGGCGATGTTGGCCGGCGCCGATCTGGGCTTTGATCCATCCACCGCCGATCTGGTGCGCCGCGCCGGGTTGTGATTGGCGGCTGTGACGCCTCAATCCTCCAGCAGCCGCCACTGGCCGCCGATCAGCGCTTCCACCGGCCGATAATTGCGCTTGTAGGCCATGCGGCCGCAATCCCGGATCCAATAGCCCAGGTATACATGGGGCAGGCCGGCGCGGGCGGCGCGGGTGATGTGATCCAGGATGATGAAGCTGCCCAAACCGGCGCGGCCGACGAGTTCGGGATCATAGAAGCTGTAGATCATCGACAGGCCATCGGATTGCTTGTCGGTGAGGCAGCAGCCAACGAGGCGGCCCATCTGGCCATCTCGCGCCGGCTCGCGATATTCCACCAGCACCGTATCGATCGGCGATTGTTCGACCATGTCGGCAAAATCATGGGCATCCATCGCCGCCATGCCGCCGCCGGGGTGGCGTGTCGCCAGATAGCGGCGCATCAGGGCCCATTGTTCCTCGGTCGCCCAGGGTTCGCAGGCGTGCACCTCAAGATCGCCGTGGCGGGCCAGCAATTTCTTCTGGCTGCGGCTGGGGGTGAAGCTGGCGGTGGGCACCCGCACCGAAATGCAGGCCTGGCAGCCATCGCAGCTGGGGCGATAGACAACATTCTGGCTGCGCCGGAAGCCGATGCGGCCCAGCGCCTCGGCCATGGTCTGCGCTTCGTCGCCCTTCAGTTCGGCGAACACCTTGCGTTCGGTGCGATCCGGCAGATAGGGGCACGGCGACGGCGCAGTGACGAAAAAGCGCGGAAAACGATAGCTCTGGTCGGTCACCGATACCCTCGCCCGGATTGTTCACCGGCACGACCCCGTCGCCGATGCAGTGTCTTCCCTGTAACGGCGATGCTAGCGCCGGCTTGCGGTGCTGGCGAGTCCGCTGTTGCAGCCGGCGGGCGCCAGATCAGTCCGCTTCGACCAGCCGTGTCTCGTAACCGGCGGCCCGCAGCGCCTCCACCAGCCGATCAAGATGGTCGCGGTCGCGCGTCTCGCACTCGATATCGGTGATCAGGCCCTTGGCCGGCAGATTGGTGAACACGCGCTGGTGATAGACTTCCAGGATGTTCACCTGCTGCTGATCGAAGATGCGGGCGACTTCGAACAACTGGCCGGGACGATCCTTCAGGCGGATGCGCAGGCGGGCCAGCCGGCCCGAACGCGCCAGATCGCGCAGCAGCACGTTGGCCAAAAGGCGGGTATCGATGTTGCCGCCGCACAGCACCAGGCCCACCTTGGCGCCCTTGAAGCGGCGCGGATGCGCCAGCAGCGCGGCAAGGCCAGCGGCGCCGGCGCCTTCCACCACGGTCTTTTCGATGGAGAGCAGCAGGGAGACGGCGCGTTCCAGATCGCGTTCACCCACCAGCACGATATCATCGACCAGCGCGCGCACCACCTCCTGCGTCAGCCTGCCCGGCTGCCGCACGGCAATGCCTTCGGCCAGCGTGTCGCCATCGCACACGGCCGATTGGCCCTTCATCGCGGCATACATCGAAGGATACAGCTCGGCCTGCACGCCGATCACGCTGATATCGCGGCCCGTGGCCTTCGCATGCGCCTTGGCCACCGTCGAAATGCCGGAAATCAGCCCGCCGCCGCCGATCGGCACCACCAGCGTGTCCAGTTCCGGCACATCGGCGAGCATTTCCAGGCCCACCGTGCCCTGGCCGGCCATCACCTTGGCATCATCGAACGGGTGGACGTAAACCAGCCCCTTCTTTGCCGCCAGTTCCAGCGCGTGGGCGCTGGCATCATCATATTTCTCGCCGAACAGCACCACGTTGGCATCGTGGCTTTCGGTCTGCTGCACCTTCACGATCGGGGTGAAGCGCGGCATCACGATGGTGGCCGGGATGCCCAGCCGGCGCGCGTGATAGGCCAGCCCCTGCGCATGGTTGCCGGCCGATGCCGCGATGACGCCGCGCGCGCGTTCCTCGGCCGTCAGCGACAGCAGGCGATTGAGGGCGCCGCGTTCCTTGTAGGCGGCGGTGAACTGCAGATTTTCGAACTTCAGCCACACCTGCGCGCCGGTCAGCTGGCTCAGCGTTTCCGATTTCAGGCAGGGCGTGCGGATCACGCTGCCGGCAATGGCGGCGGCAGCAGCCTCCACATCGGCAAGGGCGATCGGCAGGCGATCCTGCGAGAGGGGTGTGGCGGCGTTCATGGCTGCTCCATAACGCCGCAGGGGCGGGCGCGCCAGCCGCAGATGGGCCGCAGATGGGCCGCAGATGGGCGGGGGCGGGATGCCGGGCTTGACGCAGTGCAGCAAGCAGGGGCAACCTGCCCATCGAACGGTGGGAGCGCGCGTATGTACCGGCATGATGTGGAAGTGGCACCGGCCGACATTGATCACATGGGCCATGTGAACAACGCCGTCTATCTGCGCTGGGTGCAGGATGCGGTGGTGGCCTATTGGCAGAACACCGCCCCGCCCGAAGCCGTGGCCAATCACCTGTGGGTCGCGCTGAATCACAACATCAACTATCGCGCGCCGGCCTTCCTGGAGGATGACGTGGTGGCCAGCGTGGTGGCCGATGGCGTGCAGGGCGCGCGCGCCTTCTTCACCACGATGTTCAAGCGCGGCGAACAGGTGATCGCCGAAGTGAAGAGCACCTGGTGCTGCATCGATGTCGCCACCATGCGCCCGGCCCGGCTGGCGCGCGACGTGGTCTCGCTGTTCCTGCCGCCGCGGCTGCCGGATTGATTGCGCGCCTGCCTGCCGGGCGGTAGAGCCGGCCCATGGGCAAGAACATCGCATATCTCGGGCTGGGCGTGATGGGTGCGCCGATGGCCCGCCACCTCGTCGCCGCTGGCCACAGCCTCACCGTTTACAATCGCACGGCCGAAAAGGCCGCGGCCTGGGTTGCCGCGCATGGTGGCCGCGCCGCGCCCACCCCCGCCGCAGCGGCGCAAGGTGCAGACGTGGTGATCGCCTGCGTCGGCGCCGATGCCGATCTGGAAGCGGTGACGCTTGGCCCCGATGGCTGCCTTGCCGCCATGGCACCGGGCAGCCTGTTCATCGATCACACCACGGTTTCGGCCGCCATCGCCCGCCGGCTGGCAGCGGAAGGCGACGCGCGGGGGCTACTGGTGGTGGATGCGCCGGTGTCGGGCGGGCAGGCCGGGGCGGAAAATGGCAAGCTCACCATCATGGTGGGCGGTTCCGGCGGGGCATTCGCGGCGGCAGAGCCGGTGATGAGCGCCTATGCCCAGCGCATCGGCCACATGGGGCCGGCCGGTTCGGGCCAACTCACCAAGATGGTCAACCAATTGTGCATCGCCGGCGTGCTGCAGGGGCTTTCGGAAGGCCTGGCGCTGGGCCTGAAGGCCGGGCTGGACATGGATGCGGTGGTGGACGTGATTTCCAAGGGCGCCGCGCAAAGCTGGCAGATGGACAATCGCGCGAAAACAATGACGCGCGGCCAGTTCGATTTCGGCTTCGCGGTGGACTGGATGCGCAAGGATCTCGGCCTCGCGCTGGACGAAGCCCGCCGGCTGGGCGTGCCGCTGCCGCTGGGCGCGCTGGTCGATCAATTCTATGCCGATGTGCAGGCTTGTGGAGGCAATCGCAACGACACCAGCAGCCTCATTCGCCGGCTGGTGAAATGAGTCGTTTCTGTAAAATACAGAGGTGAAGGCTTCGGCCTATTGTCCCGATCGGCGAGGGGTCGCTTGTTCAGGAGGGACACTCATGATCGTTCGATTCTCTGTTCTGCTCACCGCTGCGCTGGTGCCAGCGGCCGCCCAGGCGCAGCTGCTTGCCATGCCGTTCAAGGGGGAAGATCTCGCCCCCGGTGAACGGCTGGTCACCGACAAGCACGGCGATGATACGCGACATCCCCAGTACAATGGCAAGGACATCATCGTCACCCGGCACATTGGTGACGGAAAATGGTCGCGCTTCCGAACGGCCAACGGCAAGCGTGGCGTCAACAGCGATCACCTGGCCTACAACAAGCCCATCTATGCCATGGCGCCAGGCCGCGTGGTCGGTTGCTGGCGCAACGCGCCGGAAAATCCTGATCCACCCGCCCATTCCGACACCTACAAGGCTGGGCGCATTCCGGGCGCCGGCAATTTCGTCGAAATCCGCCACGATGATGGGAATGTTGCGCTCTACGCCCATGCCATACCGGGCACGATTCCGGCAGCGATCTGCCCGCACAATGGCACGCTGGTTCCCGCGGCCCGCAATTCCGACGGATCACTCAAGCGCTTCGAGGATGGCACCGTGGAGTCCGATATCAGCGGGACGGTGGTCACCGGCGGCGTCCGCGTCGCGGCCGGCCAGTTCATCGGCCGGGTTGGCAACAGCGGCTCGTCGTCAGATCCGCATCTGCACGTCCATATCGACAGCCTGGGCGCCAACAGGGGCACGCCAATCGTGATGAACTTCGCGCGCGGCCTCTCCACCCCGGCGACCGGCGACGGCCTGGGCGAAAAAGCCAACATCAACGGCCCCTGGACCCGCGTTGCCGGCGGTCCGTTGCCACGCCGCCGTGTGCTGGTGTGGCCGGCGCGCACCGCCGGGAATGCCACCTGGAATGGAATCAGTGCTGGCGCCTTCCAGCGCACCTTTGAACATTTCACGGACTCCGGCATGATGCCCGACAAGATCAGCTGTCGGAACGGCGGCAAGACCTATGACAGCACGTGGGTGCCAGCCGTCGGCGCCTTCATCACCCACCACGGCATGACCCCGATGGATTATGCCGCAAAGAACAACCAGTATCGCGGTCAGGGCTACCGGCTGGCCAGCATGTCGCAATGCGGCATGACAGTGGTGGCGGTCTGGCGGAAATGACCGGCCAGGCATGGCCCTTGCCTCCGCACCGCGTCGTCGGCATCAGGCAGGGGCCATGCCGGTTTCCTGTCGCCCCGCCAGTCTGCCTGATGACGAAGCGCTGCTGATCGATCTGAATGCCGAATATCTGGCGTTCGTGTTCGCCGGCGTCGCCGCGCGCCTTGGTGTGACCCTGGGCGACATCTTCCCCGGCGGCGACATTCGCGCCTATCTGCCGGGCGCGCTGCCAAAGACGCTGGGCGCCGGCCCGCCGGAAAGCGTGTTCTATATCGTTGAGCAGGATGGCCAACCCATCGGCATGGGCGGCATCCGCCGGGTGCGCGATGGCGTGTGCGAGATGAAGCGGGTTTATGTGCGCGATGTGGCCCGCGGCCAGGGCCTGGGCCGCGCGCTGGTGGAGCGGCTGATCGCGGACGCGCAGGGCTTTGGCTATCGCAGCATGGTCCTCGATACCGCGCCCACGCTGGAAACCGCCATTGGCCTTTATGAGCGCTTGGGTTTTGCGCCCATCCCGGCCTATCCTGAAGTGGAAGTGCCGGCCATCATGCACCCGCATTGGGTGTTCATGGGCAAGGCGCTGTAAGACAGGGGACCGACCAACATGAAGACGCTGATCCTCGCCCTCGCGCTGGGCGTTTCCATGCCGGCAATGGCTGACACGCTCTACACCAACGCCAATGGCTACACGCTGGATGGCAAGGGCGAACTGCACCGCTTTGCGACGCTGGTGGTGGCTGATGATGGGCGCGTGAAGTCCACGCTGAAGGCTGGTGAGGCGCTGCCCGCCGGCGCCCGCATCGACCTGAAGGGCGCCACTTTGTGGCCCGGTCTCATTGATGCGCATGGCCACGTGATGCGGCTGGGCGAACTGAAGCTGGTGGTCGATCTGCGCGACACCGCCTCCATCCCCGATGCGCTGGCCCGCATCAAGGCCGGCGCCCCTACTGCGGGCTGGATCATGGGCCGCGGCTGGAACCAGGAACGCTGGTATGCCGATGGCAAGCTGATCAATCGCTTCCCCACCGCGCAGGAGCTGGACAGCGTGACCGGCGACCGCCCGGCCTGGTTCGCCCGCGTCGATGGCCACGCCGGCTGGGCCAACAGCGCTGCCATGCAGGCCGCCGGCATCACGAAAGACACGAAAGCCCCCGACGGCGGCGAGATCATCCGGGATGCGCAGGGCAACCCCACCGGCGTGTTCGTGGACAAGGCAATGGCGCTGATCACCGCCGCCATCCCCGCCGATGATGCCGCCCGGCTTGATCTGGTGCTGGAAAAGTCATTGGAAACCATGGCCGAAGTCGGCCTCACCGGCGCGCACGATGCCGGCATGGACAAGGATACGTGGGACCGTTACGTCCGCTTTGCCGAGGGTGGCCGCATGACGGCGCGCATCTATGCGATGGCCGGCGGGCC
>JALOSK010000347.1 GCA_025458465.1 Sandarakinorhabdus sp.
GCGCACCGAGATCGAGGCGCTTGATGCGCTGGAATTGCAGTTCAATGCCGGCCTATCCAATGGCGCCGCCCCCGGCCCGATGGCCAGCGCGCTGAAGATTCTTGGCACCGAACTCAGCCAGCGCCTGACCGAGCTGGAGGTCGAGGCCGCCCTGCCCTGGGTGGAGGCCTATCAACCGCATCTCACCCTGCCCGGCGGCCCGGTGCCCGGCTTTACCGCGCCGGCCGATGGCCTGGGCGTGGGACCGGCATGGGCGGCCAAGGCGCTGCCCAAATATCTCAACGATCGCGCCGGCTCCATTTATGCCGGCACCAACGAGATCCAGCGCGGCATCCTCTGGCAATATCTGGCGCGGCGGAACCTGTAGAGCCAGCCATTCGCCACAACCCCAGGCCCGCTCATGCCGGGCTTGTCGAGGCACGCGCCGGCTGTGGTGCGTGCCTCGACAAGCTCGGCATGAGCGGGTCTGGCAAATCGCCGTCGTGTCTCGCAGTTCAGACGGCCAGGTGAAACACCGCCACGCTTTCGGCCAGCAGCGGCGGCAGCGGCAGGCCGGCGTGGGCGAGCCAGTCGGCCGGGAAGCGCACACCCTCGCCTGACAGCGGTTTGAGCAGCGGCGGCTCGCCGAAACCGCGTGGCGGTGTGTTGCCAGCGCGGGCGAGCAGGCGCACATGGACAGGACCAACGCCTGCCACGAAGGGCAAGGGCAAGGGGTGCGGCCGGCAATCCTGCGGCGTGTCGACACGGGTGACGAACAGCAGCCACTCCTTGCCATTGCCGCTGGCCTGCCAGCCCAATCCGTCGGGCCCCTCCCCCATCTCCAGCCGCTGACCATGCGCCAGGTGCCGCCAGCGCTTGTAGAAGGCGATCCAGCCGGCAAGCTCGGCCGCATCAGTGTCCGACAGAGTGGTGGGATCCAGCTCCACCCCAAAATGGCCAGGCAAAGCGACACCGGCGCGAAATCCCAACGTCTGGCTGCGGCCAGTGGCATGGGCAGGGCTGGCGCCAACATGCGCGCCCATCAGCTCCGGCGGGAAAAGTTGGAGGAATCCACGTTGGATGATCGCGCGGCTGATGCCATCAAGATTGTCGCTGGCCCAGAAACGGTGGGTGAACTGGGCGATGCCGGCATCGATGCGGCCACCGCCGGCTGCGCAGCTTTCGATCTCGACCTGCGGGTGGGCGGCGCGCAAACGGCACAGCAACCGGTACAGGCTGTGCACCTGGCTCACCCGGCCCGGCGGCCAGAGTTCGCGGTTGTGATCCCACTTGAGATAGGCAATCGGCACGTCGGTCAGCAGCCGGTTGATCGCAGTGAAGAGATACTCCTCGACCTCGGGCAGCGACAGGTTGAGCACCAGCTGGTTGCGCGCGGTGGGCCGAGGCGCACCCGGTACATGCAATACCCAATCGGGATGGGCGCGATACAGGTCGCTGTCTGGATTGACCATTTCCGGTTCAACCCACAGGCCGAATTCCATCCCCAGCCAATTCACCGCTTCAGCAAGTGGCTTCAGGCCCTCGGGATATTTGGCCGGATCGGCGGTCCAGTCGCCCAGCCCGGCGCGATCATCGTCGCGGCCCTTGAACCAACCATCATCCAGCACGAACCGCTCCACACCCAGCAGGGCTGCGGCGCGGGCGAGTTCCAGCATGCGGGCTTGGTCATGGCGGAAATAGCAGGCCTCCCAGCTGTTCAGATGCACTGGCCGCGGGCGCATCTTGCCGCCCGGCCAGTTCAGCCGCTCCCGCACCATGTCGTGCATCTGCTGCATCGCGCCGTTGCGTCCCCTGGCCGAAATGGCCAGCAGCAGCGACGGGGCCTCGATGCCTGCGCCGGGCGCAAGCGTGAAACCATCGGCCATGCCTGCCACCAGGATCGGACGATCAACATCATCGCGCGCGACACTGAGCAATGAATTGCCTGACCACGCCAGTTGTGCTGCCATCGCAAGGCCGTCGTGCCATCCGCATTTCCTGCCCGAAACGTAGAATCCGGGCGGCCCGCCATGGCCCGGCAGTCCACCCCGCGCTTGCTTTCGCCACTGCTGGGCCGGCAAGGGCTCGGTGCTCTGGACAAACTCGCCATTGTGGCGGCCATGCCAGCTGATCAGCTGATCAACCCACGCCGGAAGCGGTAAGACAGCGCTGGCCAGCCAGTGAACCGGGCATGGAGCAGAGCCTTCATTGCTCAGTGTCGCGCTGATCTCGAAGCCGCCGGCCACGACGCGAAAATCCTGCTTCAGGAGCAGCCCTGTCTCCACATCGCAGAAATAGATGACACGCAGCGATTTCGCGTCGGCTTCCACGTTGCACAATTTCCAGCGAAACCAGTGCAGCCCCTGCCTGACCGGCATTGCCTTGTGCCAGCCATAGGCTGGCGCTGTCGTCAGCGGCGCATCTTCATCCATTGAAAAGGTCGTCGCGCCGCGCGTGCTGGCCAGCGGCGGCAGCGCGTCCGTCTCCACCCGCAGCCCCAGGTGCCGCCAGTGGAGCGCAAAGATCGTCACCCGCGCAGATTGGCGGCGTGGCGGCGCGCGTCAACCCACCAGCAGCGTGCGCACGTCCTTGCAGCGGAAACTCTGCACGAAGAGATAGACGGACAGGAACATCGCACCGCCCAGAAAGGCCACCACAGCCAGCGCCAGCCCGGCCGGCGTGCCCCGGTGCCGCCAGCCGACATAGAGGCCGGACAGGGTGAGCATGAAAAGGAAGTCCAGGTGCCGGACAGGGTGAGCATGAAAAGGAAGTCCAGGTTGAACTGCCCCTGCCAACCGCCGCCGGCAATCGCCCCGAAAAAGGCCGGGAACAAATTGGGCTCGGCCAGCAGCACCGGCGCGGTGTAGACCGACAGGCTGACGAAGATGACGAGGCAGAGGGCGCGGATCAGCAGCATGGTCGCCAGCTTCGCGCCGCGCGGGAAGCGTCGCAATTACCTCTCGGGTCAGTTTCCGGTGAAATTGCCCGGACGCTTCTCCCGAAACGCCGCCAGCGCCTCGGCAAAATCCGCGCCCGGCAGCGCGGCATACTCGGCGGCCAGTGCCAGCGCGCGGGCATGCTCGCTGCCGGCGGGCACGATCTCGTCGATCAGGCCCCAACGCTCCAGTGTTTCGGCGTCGAACAGGCTGCCCGACATCACCATGCGCTTGGCCCGCGCCGGGCCGATGAGTTCGATCAGCGGCCCCAGCGCATTCCACATCAGGTTGATGCCGATCTTCACCTCGCCATAGCC
>JALOSK010000348.1 GCA_025458465.1 Sandarakinorhabdus sp.
CGTGTCTGGCCCAGTGCCAGGGCCAGCGCCAGATGCGCCTGCCGTTCCGAAAGCCCCAGCATGTCGGCCAGCAAGGTCGCCTGATCGGCATCGCCCTGCGGCCAGATGCCCAGCGCCAGCATGGTGAGCCGATCGAGCAGGGCGGGCAGGCGCGGTACACCCACCCGCGCCATCGCATCGGAAACCGCGCCGCGTGCCGTGTCGTACCCGATGTCCAGCGCCGCAGCCGCACTGCGGATCGACCCGGTTTTCAGCACCGCAGCCAACACCCGGCCCTGCTGCGCCGTGAGGCCGAGCGCATGGCCCGCCGCATCCAGTGCGTCCTGCGCCGCCAGCGGCTGCACGGCCAGCACCAGCATCGCGGCATCCGGCCAGGCCAGCGCCGCCAGCACGGCATCGGGCAGCGCCCAGCCGCGTGCCATGGCCGGCGTGGCGCGCAGCAGCAGGGGCGGCATGTCCGCCTCCACCGATGACGTGATGGGCTGCCCGGCGGGCGCCGCGCGCAGCAGATCGAAGTCCAGCGCCACCCCCGCCGCTTCCCAGCCAGCTGTGGCGTGGATCAGGCGATCATGCCCGTCGAACACGGCGGCGCACAGGCTGCTGCTGCGCAGCACCGCAAGATGGCCCGATTCGCGGGCAACAGTGAGGGCATCGTCCGCCAGTGCATCTGCGAGCAGTGGGGACGCCGGCTCCCCGGCCAGCGCCCGGTCCATCCCGGCGGGGAAGGGGGTGCGCGCATCCATTGCCGATCAGCCCAGTTCGGCGCGCGCGCGTTCCCAGTTGCGCCCATCATAGGGGCGGATCACCGGCGTGATGTCGTCCACCCCCTCCAGCGCCCGCCAGTTCACGCTGTAGCCAGCAGGGTGGGAGCGCGGGACATAGAAGCTCTTGATCCCGCAGGTGGAACAGAACAGATGCCGCGCCGTGCCGCTGCCCCAGCGATAATCGGTGAGGGCATCGGCCCCCTGTTCGAGCGTGAAATCAGCCGCGTTGGCAATCAGGTGCAGATAACCGGTCTTGGCGCAGATCGAACAATTGCAGTCCAGCAGTTCGGGCGGCGCGGCAAAGCGCACCCGGAACCGCACCCGGCCGCAATGGCAGCCGCCCGTTGCCTCATGCATCGTCATGGGCCGCAAAAGGGCCCATAAAGCACTGCAAATCAAGTTGTATGAGGCTCGCTACGGCAAATTGCCCATCGGGAGGGCATTATAGGTGTTTTCCCTGAAGTGACGGCGCGCCGCAGGCGATGGCAGTCAACGCGGCGGGCGTGCAGGAACAGCGGCAGCGGGCAGCACCGGGTTCCTTCGCATCTGTCCGGGGCTGCGCCCGTTTCTGTCGGGGGGCAGGAACTGCCAGCCCCGGACGCCCATCCCCGCATGCGCGATGGTTCAGCGCAGCGGCCTCAGCCCGGCACCTTCACATCGGCCACTGCCGGATCGCGCGCGCCCACGGGGGCGGCCAGCACTTCCTGCAGGAAGGCGCCCTTGTTCACCGTATCCGTCTTGGGATCGCCGGCCTTGCTGCGGATGGCGGGATCGCTGTTGCCGGCGCCGGCGCGGTCCAGCAATTGCTGTTCGGCGTTGCTGCGCGGCGGCGGCTTCACGCCGGGGCCGAACAGCGCTTCCATGGCGGCGGCCTGGCTGTCCACCCCGATGGCGCGCGGGGCGCCCGGCCGGGGCGGCGCCAGCGCGAAATCGGGCGGCACCACCAGCGGCGCGGCGCGCATGATGGCCAGTTCATCCGGCCCTTGGCCGGAAAGCCCCTTCTTGCCGCCACAGGCCGTCAGCGTGGTGGCCAGCGCGGCCAAGATCAGGAGGTTACGCATCTTTGGCATCCTTTGACGCTTCATTCGACGGTTCATCGGGGCGCGCCATCACGGCCCGGCCCAGCAGCAGCAACACGCCCACTGTAATCGCGGCATCGGCAACGTTGAAGACCCAGAAGCTGTATTGCTCCCAGAAGAAGTGCAGGAAATCCACCACGTGGCCAAAGCGCACGCGATCGATGATGTTGCCCATCGCGCCGCCCAGTACCAGGCCCAGCGCCGCCACATCCACGGCATGCTTTTCCCGCCGCAGCCACAGCGCCACGGCAACGGCGATGCCGGCGGTGATGAAGGTGAGCAGCCACCGCCCCAGATCGGAGTCTGCCTGCAACATGCCCATCGACACGCCAGCATTGCCCACGAAGGTCAGCCGGAAGAAACTGGTGACATCGATGCCGGGGCGCTGGTCCAGTTGCAGCACGTCCAGCACCCAATATTTGCTCGCCTGATCGGCCAGCAGCACGGCAGCGGCGAGGGCGTAGCCGCTTTTAGCCCCAGCGCTACTCATGCAACACCGTGTCACAACGCCCGCAGAGCTGGGTTTCGGTGTTCACGTCGGGCAGGTGCCGCCAGCAGCGGGCGCATTTCGCCAGATCGGCCTTCTCCACGGTCAGCGCCTCGCTGTCGCCCGCGGTGAGCGCAACCTCGGCCACCAGCAGCAGTTGGTGGTGATGGCCACGCGCGCTTCCAGGAAGCTGCCCACCGTCTTGGCGCGGCGCAATTCTTCAAGCTTCAGATAGGCTTCCTCGCGCAGCTTGCGGGCGAGCGCGAATTGCTTGCCCAACGCCACATCCTGCCAGCCAGCGTCGATCTCCGGCCATTCCAGCAGGTGAACGCTGCCGCCTTCGGGGAAACGCGTGCCCCACACTTCCTCGGCGGTGAACACCAGCACCGGGGCCAGCCAGCGGGTGAGGGCGTGGAAGGTCACGTCCAGCACCGTGCGCCAGGCGCGCCGGGTGGGCGCGGTGGGTGCGTCGCAATAAAGGCTGTCCTTGCGCACATCCATCGCGAAGGCCGACAGATCATCCTGCACGAAGCCGACGATCAAGCCGATATAGCGATTGAAATCATAGGCCTGCACGGCAGCCTTCA
>JALOSK010000349.1 GCA_025458465.1 Sandarakinorhabdus sp.
CGGCGTGGACTTCATCCTGATCGAAACGGTGTTCGACACGCTGAACGCCAAGGCCGCCGCCTTCGCTGCTGCCGAGGCTGGCGACGCGCTGGGCCGCGAAGTGCCGGTGATGCTGTCGATGACGCTCACCGATCTTTCCGGCCGCAATCTTTCCGGCCAGACGGTGGAGGCATTCTGGCACTCGATCCGCCATGTGAAGCCGGTGGCAGTGGGGCTGAACTGCTCGTTTGGCGCCACCGAACTGCGCCCGCACGTGCAGGCGCTGGCAAGGCAAGCCGACACGCTGATCCTCACCTATCCCAACGCCGGCCTGCCCAATGATCTGGGCGCCTATGACGAGCAGCCGGAAACCACGGCGGGCTTCATCCGGGGCTGGGCCGAAGAAGGCCTGGTGAACATCGTGGGCGGCTGCTGCGGCAACACGCCGGAGCATATCGCGGCGATGGCCCGCCAGGTGGCTGGCCTGCCACCGCGCACCATTCCCCACCCCGAACCGGCGCTGCGCCTTTCGGGCCTTGAAGCGCACAGGTTCGCCGCATGAGCACTGCCAGTTTCATCAACATCGGTGAACGCACCAACGTCACCGGATCGGCCGCGTTCAAGAAGCTTATCCTGAACGGCGATTACACGGCAGCCGTGGAGGTCGCGCGCCAGCAGGTGGAGAACGGCGCCCAGATCATCGACGTCAACATGGATGAAGGCCTGCTCGACAGCGAGGCGGCGATGGTGACGTTCCTCAACCTGATCGCCGCCGAGCCCGACATCGCCCGCGTGCCGGTGATGGTGGACAGCTCCAAGTGGAGCGTCATCGAGGCTGGCCTGAAGTGCCTTGCCGGCAAGGGCATCGTCAATTCGATCAGCATGAAGGAAGGTGAGGGGCCGTTCCTGGAACAGGCGCGAAAGTGCCTGCGCTATGGCGCCGCCGTGGTCGTGATGGCCTTCGACGAACAGGGCCAGGCCGATACCGCCGCGCGCAAGGTGGAAATCTGCGAGCGCGCCTACAAGTTGCTCACCGGCATCGGCTTTCCGCCCGAAGACATCATCTTCGATCCCAACATCTTCGCGGTCGCCACCGGCATCGAGGAGCACAACAATTACGGGGTCGATTTCATCGAGGCCACGCGCGAGATCCGCAAGCGCTGCCCGCACGCGCACATCTCGGGCGGGGTTTCCAACCTGTCGTTCAGCTTCCGCGGCAACGAACCGGTGCGCCGCGCCATGCATTCGGTGTTCCTCTATCACGCCATCGCCTCCGGCATGGACATGGGCATCGTCAACGCCGGGCAATTGGACGTGTATGACGCCATCGATCCGGAATTGCGCGAGCTGTGCGAGGACGCGGTGCTCAACCGCCGCGCCGACGCCACCGATCGCCTGCTGGCCGTGGCCGACAAGTTCAAGGGTGGGCCGGCGAAGGCTGCTGACCCGGCGGCGGAGGAATGGCGCGGCTGGCCGGTGGAAAAGCGGCTGGAACATGCGCTGGTGAAGGGCATCGATGCCTTCGTGGAGGCTGACACCGAGGAGGCGCGGCAGCAGTTCGCGCGGCCGATCGAAGTGATCGAAGGCCCGCTGATGGCCGGCATGAACGTGGTGGGCGATCTGTTCGGGGCGGGCAAGATGTTCCTGCCGCAGGTGGTGAAATCCGCCCGCGTGATGAAGAAGGCGGTGGCGATCCTGCTGCCTTATATCGAGGCGGAAAAGCAGGTCGGTTCCTCGTCCAAGGGCCGCATCATCATGGCCACCGCGCAGACCATTCTGGATGCGGCGCGCACGCACAATGCCGACATGATCGGGCTTTCCGGCCTGATCACCCCCAGCCTTGACGAGATGGTTCATGTCGCGAGCGAGATGCAGCGCGCAGGGATGACCATGCCGCTGCTGATCGGCGGGGCCACCACCAGCCGCGTCCACACCGCGCTCAGGATCGCGCCGGCGTATCAGGGGCCGGTGGTGCATGTGCTGGATGCCAGCCGCGCCGTGGGCGTGGCCGGCACGCTGGTGTCTGACACGCTGAAGGATGGCTTCGTGGCCGAAACGGCGGCCGAATATCAGAAGATCCGCGACCAGCGCGCCGGAGCCGGCCAATCGGCGCTGGTGCCGCTGCACCAGGCGCGCGCCAATGGCTTCACCCCCGATTTCGCCGCGCACCCGCCGGTGCAGCCGGCCTTCACGGGCACGATGACCATCGACGATGTGACGGTGGACACGCTGATCCCCTATATCGACTGGACGCCGTTCTTCCGGGCCTGGGAACTGCACGGCAATTATCCGGCGATCCTCACCGACGACGTGGTCGGCGAAAGCGCCACCAGCCTGTTTGCCGACGCGCAGGCGATGCTCAAACGCATCGCCGCCGAAAAGTGGCTGCACCCCAAGGGCGTCGTCGCCATCTGGCCGGCGCGGCGCGATGGCGATGATGTGCTGTTGTTCACCGACGAAAGCCGCACAGCCGAACTGGCCCGCCTGCCGTTCCTGCGCCAGCAGATTGCCAAGCGCGCCAAGGAAGATGGGGGCCGGGCCAACATGTGCCTGGCCGATTTCGTCCACCCCGAAGCGGACTGGCTGGGCGGCTTTGCCGTGCAGGCCGGCGAGGGCATCGATGTGCAGCTCGCCCGCTTCAAGGCGGCGAACGATGATTACAACGATATCCTCTTGAAGGCGTTGGCCGACCGTCTGGCCGAGGCCTTTGCGGAATATCTGCACGAACGGGTGCGCCGCGAGATCTGGGGGCATGAAACCGGGCCGAAGCTGTCCAACGAGGATCTGATCCGCGAACGTTACACCGGCATCCGCCCGGCGCCCGGCTATCCGGCCTGCCCGGAACACAGCCTCAAACGTCGGCTGTTCGATCTGATGGCCGTGGAAGGCCGCGCCGGCATCACCCTGACCGACAGTTTCGCCATGCTGCCCACTGCGGCTGTTTCGGGCTTCTATTTCGCCCACCCGCAAAGCGCCTATTTCGGCGTGGCGCGCATCGGCGAGGATCAGCTGGTGGATTATGCCGCGCGCCTCGGCGTCAGCCGCGAACGCGCCGAACAGCTGCTGCGGCCAAATCTGGACTAGGCGGGCAGGGGGCTGTCAGCGTAACGGGCGAAGCGTCCCTTTCCTCTGGCTTCCCCCTGCTTGAACGCTTCCACCGCCTTCCTCGCACCCGCCGCCGGCCTGCTGCCGGAACGCCGCCGCACGCTCGTGCTGGCGGTGGTGGTGGCGTTGCACATCGCGGCCATCCTGGCGCTGCTGTTGCTGCGGATGGAGGTGCCCACAGGCAAGAAGGGCGCCAGTTCCATGGTGGCGGTGAACATCGCCGCGCCCACGCCGGAACGCGCCAGGCCCACACCCAAGCCGCAGCCCAAGCAGGTCCGCGAACGCAGCGCTCCGCAGCCCGAACCGCTGGTGACGGCGCCCGATGCGCCGCCCGCCAAGTGGAGTTTCGGCGATCCGGCGCTGCTGGAATTCGATCTCAGGAAGGTGCCCAAGGCCGATGGCGCGCCGTCGCAGATGGCGCAGGCTTCGGGCCCGCCCGACAGCGCGGTGGTGGGCGTCGCCCCCGATGGATCAAAGCTTTATGCCGCCGAATGGCAGCGCGAGCCGACCCAGACCGAACTGGCCTTCTACCTGAAATCGGCGCGCTATGCCGGCCCCGGCGCCTTCGGCCTGATCGCCTGCCGCACGGCGCCGCGCTTCAAGGTGGAGGATTGCCGGCCCATCGGCGAATCCCCCGGTTCGGGCATGGGCTATGCCGTGAACGAAGCCGCCTGGCAGTTCCGCGTGAAGCCGCCGCGGGTGGACGGCGAATATCAGGTGGGCACCTGGGTGAGCATCCGCATCGATATCCGCGGCAATTAGGTCATCTTCGCCGCCACCTTCGCCGCATCGATCAGGCTGATCGTGCTGCTCGCCTTGGCCAGTATCTTCCCGTCCAGCGTCGTCAGCCGGCCTTCGGCAAAGATCGTCCGCCCGCCGGCCTTCTCGATCCAGCCTTCGGCCAGCACCCGGCCCGGATTGGCCGGCGCGAAGAAGCTCACC
>JALOSK010000061.1 GCA_025458465.1 Sandarakinorhabdus sp.
ACAGGGAGATCATCATGCGCGCATTCGGGCAGATCGTGATTGCAGGTGTGGCAGCGCTGGCGCTGGCCGCCTGTTCGGAAAAGGCCAAGGATGAAACGACGGAAGCCGCGGGCGCGGTTGCCGAAGATGCCGCCGCCGTGGCGGAAGACGCAGGCGCCGCCGTTGAAGGCGCCGCTGCCGAAGGTGGCGCGGCCGTGGAAGGCGCCGCCGCTGATGTTGGCGCTGCCGTTGAAGGCGCGGCCGATGCCGCCGCCACCGATGCCGCCGCTGCTGGCGGTGCCGTGAAGGATGCTGCTGCCCAGGCGGCAGACAAGGCCAAGGCCGATGCCGGCAAGGCGCTGGAAAAGGCTGGCGAGAAGCTGCAGAAGTAAGCCTGCGCCAATCGCAAGACGGAACGGCCGGGCAGCCTTGCCCGGCCGTTTTCGTTTGGCGCCGCCGCCCTCAGTTCACCTTGCGCTCGCGTCCGGCCCAGAACGGCTCGCGCAAGTCCTTCTTCAGGATCTTGCCGCTGGGGTTGCGCGGCAGCACGTCGATGAAATCAATGCTCTTGGGCACCTTGTAGCCGGCGATGCGTTCCCGCGCGAAGGCGATGAGTTCCTCCGGCGACACGTCCGCCTTCCTCACCACTAGGGCCTTCACGGCTTCGCCCCATTTGTCATCCGGCACGCCGATCACCGCGCAATCGGCGACGGCGGGATGTTCGAACAGGGCGTTCTCCACCTCGGCCGGATAGATATTCTCCGCGCCCGAAACGATCATGTCCTTCACCCGGTCGTGGATATAGAGATAGCCGTCTTCATCCAGGCAACCGGCGTCGCCGGTGTGATACCAGCCATCCACGATGGCCTTGGCGGTGGCGTCCGGCTTGTTGTGATAGCCGCTCATCACGCTGACGGAACGGATGCAGATTTCGCCCACCGCGCCGGTTGGCAGCGTGTTGCCGTCGCCGTCGATGATCTTCACATCGTTGCCGGGGAAGGGCTTGCCGCAGCCGCGCATGCGGCTGTTGCCGGCGGGATCATGATCGGCGGGCGGCAGATGCACCACCGTGCCGCAGGTTTCGGTGGCGCCATAGCACTGGATGAAGCCGGCGTTGGGGAAGGCCCGCATCGATCGGCGCAGCACGTCAAGCGGGATTGGCGAGGCGCCATAATAAAGCTGGGCCATGCTCGTCAGATCCGCCGGTGCGGTTTCCAGGTGATCGCAGATGGCCAGCAGCACGGCCGGCACCGCGAACATGCGGGTGATGCGTTCGCGCGCGATGGCGGCCACCATGCCGGGCACATCCGGGCGCGGCAGGATCACCATCGCAGCGCCGGCCTCCAGCGCGTGCAGCGCCCAGCCGGTGCCGCCGATGTGGAACAGCGGCATCGCCACCAGCGCCACGTCATCGGCGCGCCAGCGGCCCCAATCCTCGCCCGTCAGCTGGCCCTTTTCGGTGGTGCCCAGCAATTGCCGATGGGACAGCAGCGCGCCCTTGGGAAAGCCGGTGGTGCCACTGGTGTAAAGCTGGAGCGCAATATCATCCGGGCTGATTGCCGGCATCTCTGCATCCGGCGCGTGGGCCAGCATCAGTTCGGCCAGCGGCGGGCGGCCTTGATGGGGCGTATCCAGCAGGATCACCGTTTTCAGGCCGGTGGCGGCGCGGGCTTCTTCCACCAGGGGCAGGAAGCCGGTTTCGGATACCATCAGATCGATGCCGGCATCCCCCAGGATATAGGCGATCTCCCGCGCCACCAGCCGGGCGTTGATCGCCACCAGAACGGCGCGCAGGCGGAAACAGGCGCACATCAGCGTGACGAAATCGGGATGGTTCAGCGCCAGCCAGCCCACCCGATCGCCGGGCTTCACGCCCAGCACGCGCAGCATGGCCACGGCGCGCGCCACGCGATCGTGGAAGTCACCCCAGGTCCACACATCACCATCCACCCGGATCGCCACCCGATCGGGAATGGTGGCGGCATGATGTTCGGTCACTTCGGCCAATGTGGAAAAGCGTGTCGCCATGATGTTCTCCCCGGCGGCCAGAGTGGCGCGCGCCGGCCCATTTTGCCACTCTCCATTGCGAGTGCGACTGCCAGCCTGTAAGGGCCTCGCCCATGGCCAACACCACGCTCGCCTTCGTCAACATCTTCATCATGATCACCCAGGTGCTGATCTGGGGCCTGGTGGCGTGGGCGATTTCCAGCTGGCTGGTGGCGTTCAACGTGGTCAACACCCGCAACCGTTTTGTCAGCGCCATTCTCGACACGCTGGACCGCATCTATGCGCCGATGGTGGCGCCGATCCGCCGCTTCCTGCCGGATTTCGGCGGCATCGACCTGTCGCCGCTGGTGCTGTGGCTGCTGCTGGCCGGCCTGCAGCAGCTCGTGCCGGCGCTGGTGATGGATTCAGGAATGCTGCTGGGATGAGCGCGCATCTGATCGACGGCAAGGCCCGCGCCGCGGCGCTGCGGGCCGAAGTTGCAACCGGCGTTGCTGCCTTCGTGGCAACCCATGGCCGCGCGCCGGGCCTTACGGTGGTGCTGGTGGGCGATGATCCGGCCAGCGCCGTCTATGTCGGCTCCAAGGGCAAGGCCACGCGCGAGGCGGGCATGATTTCCGGCGAATATCGCCTGCCCGCAAGCACCTCCGAGGCCGAACTGCTGGCGCTGATCGCGCAGCTCAATGCCGATGCGGCGGTGGATGGCATCTTGGTGCAGATGCCGCTGCCCAGGCATATCGACAGCGATCGCGTGATCGCCGCCATCGATCCGGCCAAGGATGTCGATGGCCTGCACCCGATCAACACCGGCCTGTTGGTGAGCGGCCGCAAGGGGCTGGTGCCGTGCACGCCGTCGGGCTGCCTGCTGCTGATCCGGGAAGCGCTGGGCAACATCGCCGGCGCCGAAGCCGTGGTGATCGGCCGCTCCATCCTGGTGGGCAAGCCGATGGCGGCGCTGCTCACCAACGCCTCGGCCACCGTCACGCTGGCGCACAGCCGCACGCGCGATCTTGCCGGCCATGTCGCGCGCGCCGATATCGTGGTGGCCGCCGTTGGCATCCCCGGCATGGTGAAGGGCGACTGGATCAAGCCCGGCGCCTGCGTGATCGATGTGGGCATCAACCGGATCGCCCTGCCCGATGGCAAGAGCCGGCTGGTGGGCGATGTGGACTTCGATGGCGCGTTGGCGCGCGCCGGCTGGATCACGCCCGTGCCCGGCGGTGTCGGCCCGATGACGATCGCCTGCCTGCTCGCCAACACGCTGGAAGCCGCCATCGCCCGTGAAGCGGCGCGCGCCGCCTCATGATCGCGCTTGATGGCCCGCTGGTCACGCTGTTCGTCTCGGCCTTCGTCACGCTGTTCGTGGTGATCGATCCGCCGGGCTGCGTGCCGATCTTCTCCAGCCTCACCGCCGGCACCTCGCCGAAACACCGCCGCGACATGGCGGTGCGCTCCAGCCTGATTGCCGGCGCCGTGCTGATCGCCTTCGCGCTGGGCGGGGAGGCGTTCCTGTCGGCGCTGGGCATCACCCTGCCCGCCTTCAAGATCGCCGGCGGCGTCATGGTGTTCCTGATCGCCATCGACATGGTGTTCGAAAAGCGCACCCAGCGCCGCGAAAACCGCGCGGAAGAGGTGAAATCCGCCGCCGATGCCGCCGGCAAGCCGCTGGAGGAAGAGGATATTTCCGTTTTCCCCATGGCCATTCCGATGCTGGCCGGGCCGGGCTCCATCGCGTCGGTGATGCTGCTGTCGGCGCGCACCGGCGGCGATGTCGCGCAGGAAGTGGTGGTGCTGGCCGCGCTGCTCGCCGTGCTGGCCCTCACCTTCCTGTCGCTGCTGGCGGCCGGCCCGATCATGAAATTGATGGGCGCCAAGTTCGAAGGCGCCCTGACCCGCCTGCTGGGCGTGGTGCTGGCGGCCCTGGCGGCGCAGTTCGTGGTTGACGGCATCCGGCAATCGTTCAACCTCTGACGCACAGTCAGGGGAGAACACGCATGCCATCCGCACTCATCATCGGCGCCTCGCGCGGGCTCGGCCTGGGCCTGGTGAAGGAATGGCGCAGCCGCGGCTTTGACGTGGTGGCCACCCGGCGCGGCGACGCCCCCGAACTGGAGGCGACCGGCGCCGAAGTCCACACATTGGACATGGATGATGCGGATGCGGTCGCCGCGCTGGCCGCCACGTTGGGCGCCCGCCGCTTCGATGTCGTGCTGATCAATGCCGGCGTGAAGGGCCCGATGGCCACCGTGCACAGCATCACGCGCGAAGCCGGCGCCGGCGATACGTGGGGCGCCCTGTTCTGGACCAACGCGCTCGCGCCGGTGCGCGCCGCCCGCCACCTCGAACCATTGGTGGCCAGCGGCGGCGTGCTGGCCTTCATGACCTCGATCCTGGGCAGCGTCGCGCTGCGCACCCACGCCATGGCCGATCTCTACAGCGCATCCAAAGCCGCGCTCAACAGCCTTGCGCGCGGGTTCGCCGCCGAACATCCCACCCGCACCATCATCAACCTCCACCCCGGCTGGGTGAAGACCGACATGGGCGGGGATTCAGCGCCGGTGGAAATTCCGGACAGCTGCCGCGGCATGGCCGATGTGCTGGCCAAGGCCGCCGGCACGCCGGGGCAGCGCTACCTTGATTACCAGGGCAACATACTGCCCTGGTAAGGCGCAACGCCCGCAGAGTCCCTTGTTGGCGACGGGCTCAACGCCCGTCGCGCCGCCCCAGCAGCCGCAGCCGCAGCGCATTGAGGCGGATGAAGCCCGCCGCATCGCGCTGGTCATAGGCGCCGCGATCATCCTCGAAGGTCACGATGCCCGCCGAATAGAGGCTGTAGGGCGATTTGCGACCCACCACGCCCACATTGCCCTTGTACAGCTTCAGCCGCACGGTGCCGGTCACCTTGTCCTGGCTGTGATCGATGGCGGCCTGCAGCATCTCGCGCTCGGGGCTGAACCAGAAGCCGTTGTACAGCAGCTCGGCATATTTCGGCATCAGCTCATCCTTCAGATGCGCCGCGCCGCGATCCAGCGTGATCTGCTCGATGCCACGGTGCGCGATGTGCAGGATGGTGCCGCCCGGCGTTTCATACATGCCGCGCGACTTCATGCCCACGAACCGGTTCTCCAGCAGATCAAGCCGGCCAATCCCGTGCCGCTTGCCCAGTTCATTCAGCTTCGCCAGCAAAGCGGCGGGCGAAAGCCCCTCGCCATTGATCGCCACCGCATCGCCGCGCTCGAAATCCACGGTGATATATTCCGGCGTGTCCGGCGCCTCCTCCGGGTGATCGGTGCGGCTGTACACATAATCCGGCACCTCCTCCCACGGATCCTCCAGCACCTTGCCCTCGCTGCTGGTGTGCAGCAGGTTCGCATCGGTCGAAAACGGGCTCTCGCCGCGCTTGTCCTTCGCCACCGGGATCTGGTGCTGCTCGGCAAAGGCAATCAACGCCTCGCGGCTGTTGAGCGACCATTCCCGCCACGGCGCGATGATGCGGATATCCGGCGCCAGCGCATAATAGCCCAGCTCGAACCGCACCTGGTCATTGCCCTTGCCGGTCGCCCCGTGCGACACCGCATCAGCCCCCGTCATCTTGGCAATCTCGATCTGGCGCTTGGCAATCAACGGCCGCGCGATGGAGGTGCCCAGCAGATACAGCCCCTCATACAACGCATTGGCCCGCATCATCGGGAACACATAATCCCGCACGAATTCCTCGCGCAGATCATCGATGAAGATATTCTCCGGCTTGATCCCCAGCATCAACGCCTTCGCCCGCGCCGGCTCCAGCTCCTCCCCCTGGCCCAGATCGGCGGTGAAAGTCACCACCTCGCACTGATACTCGGTCTGCAGCCACTTCAGGATCACACTCGTGTCGAGCCCACCCGAATACGCCAGCACCACCTTGTTGATCGAATCAGCCATCGTTCGTCCCTTCACCTTGTGGCTGCGCGCCTATTGGCTAAGCGGGCTTAGCGCAAGCGGGGGGCGTGGGTTGGCGCTGTGTGGGGGGAAGGAAGGGAGTGCCTCCGGCGGGCAGGGACTCGTCCCTGCACCCGGTTGTTTGGGGTGAGCGCCCGCATCAACCTCGCACGTCACCACGGACTTGACGCATAGATTAGTTTTGTTGGAGGTCGGGAGACCGGTTGGCAATCTGATAGGTTGCGACGACACTCCCGTTGTCTCCTAGTTCCCCTTGACCATCAGGGGTTTGGAGTGGATAAATATCAATACACCATTCTGGAGCACCGTATGTCCTTTAGCTGGACTTGTCCTTTCTGTAATCTCACACAGATTGTTACGGATGGACAAATGGTAACAGACGTTTCTGATCTGAGCATTACTCGGCAAGCGGAAGGAATTTTGTGCTTAAAATCAAAAGCCATTGGCTGCTCTAACAATAGCTGCCGAAGGACCGCTGTTCACATCACACTTATTACCGGCCATAGGCCAGAAAAAATGAGACCCATGGTAATTGCGCCGAAACCAGGGGTGGATCCGATAGTTTCAATGAACATCGCCCCATTAGGGAACGCGAAGCCTCAGCCCGACTATATACCCGAAGTAATTGTAAAAGACTATTATGAAGCCTGCTTAATCCGCGATCTTAGCCCTAAGGCATCAGCAACACTCACTCGCCGTTGTCTACAGGGAATGATCAGAGATTTCGCAGGTATTTCTAAAGCCAGATTGGTCGACGAGATAATTGCTCTTCGTGAAGCACTCGACGATGGTTCGGTAGATCGGTCGGTGACCCCGGAAACGGTCGAAGCAATCGACCATGTGCGCGGAGTGGGAAACATTGGTGCACATATGGAAAGGGACATTGACCTAATTGTGCCAGTCGACCCGGGAGAGGCTCAGGCTCTCATAGATCTGGTCGAAATGCTGTTTGACGAGTGGTACGGTGCGCGCGAAAAAAGAAAAGCCAAACTTGCGCACATTGAAGCAATTGCAAGCAACAAGAAGGTGCTCCAATCGGCTGTAAAAAAACAAATTTCAGCGCCAGAAAACGAAAATTCTGCTAAAGGTCTTGCAGAAATATTGCCACGCATTGATCCTGAAGGGCTGTAATAACGCCGATCTGCCGCAGTCGGTGTCCTCGCCACCACGCCTTTCCCGTCGCCCCGGACTTGATCCGGGGCCCCGCTTTTCTTTCGCGTGCAAATCCCGGACACTGAAGCGATGACCAAGGGCGGCTGGGTGTACATCATGGCGGATCGCTATCGCGGTGGCATCTATGTTGGCGTGACCGCCGATCTGGTGCGGCGGGTGCAGCAACATCGTGATGGGGCGGGTTCCGAGCATGTCTTGCGCCATGGCCTCACGCGCATCGTCCATGCCGAGCGTTTTGACGAGATATTGGCGGCCATCGCGCGCGAGAAGCAGTTGAAACGCTGGCGGCGGGAATGGAAGTTCGCGCTGATCGAGGCGCACAATCCGGATTGGCGCGATCTGTGGGATGATTGGTTTCCGGTGCATCGGGCGCAGGAACAGCGGGACCCCGGATCAAGTCCGGGGTGACGTGCGAAAGAGAGCGCTGCCGATAACAACCGGGTGCAGGGACGAGTCCCTGCCCACGTCACCCCGGGCCCGATCCGGGGCGGAGGCTCTTTGTTCCCTTCTGTCTGCCGTTCATGGTCGCGGCCGGCGGCGGAGCCGCCGAGTCCGCTGGTTTGCCAAGGAAAACACAAGGGCGCGGCAAAGCCGCGTCGTCGAACGGGTTCAGGCGGCTTGGCGCCGCCTGCCCCGCCGGCCGGACGCTGCGCGGAGTCCGTGGCCGGCACGGCCACGGCCCGCTTGGCCTCTGTCCTACAATCACTTCAATGGGTTACACTCATGCCCATGAGCCTCCCCACGCCCCCTGCGCCCCAACATTCCCTGCGCCACCAGCACAATGGCTGGACGGCGGAGCGGCAGCGGCGGTTTCTTGCCCATCTGGCGACGCATGGCAGTGTGACGGCGGCGGCGCGCAGTGTGGGGATGTCGCGGCAGTCGGCTTATTGGCTCAAGCGGCAGCCGCACAGTGCGGGGTTTGCGCGGGCGTGGGAGGAGGCGTTGGCGGACCGGGGGCAATCGATCGAGGATCTGGCGCTGGACCGGTTGCTGGATGGCGAGGAGGAG
Organism: Sandarakinorhabdus sp.; assembly: GCA_025458465.1. Lineage (GTDB taxonomy): Bacteria > Pseudomonadota > Alphaproteobacteria > Sphingomonadales > Sphingomonadaceae > Sandarakinorhabdus. Next base: position 8,107 of record JALOSK010000061.1, read on the forward strand.
GTGATCGAGCGTGACGGCGTGGTGGTGGCGGTGCGGCGGCGGCCGGCGGATGTGCGGTTGTTGTTGTTCCACCTCCAGCGGTTGGAGCGTGAAAAACTGAAAATCGAGGCAAATCAACGCCGAGCGCGGCCGGAATCGTCAAGTGTGGCAAAACTGCGGGCCGAGATCAGGGGGCTCGCCGGCCTGCCGCCCACGGGCGCGCCGATCCCGCCCGAGGCGTCGCCTAGCGTTGCCGACGAATGAAGTCCCGCAAATCGTTTGACAATTTCTTCCGGTCTGCATCGCGCACGTACATCATGTGGCCAGCGTCATAGTAATGGAATTCCACCCGGTCTTGCGGCCAGCCGGGGCGGTTCATCGAATATTCGGCGAAGTGGAAGGGCGTGGCGAAATCATACCAGCCCTGGCCGACCCAGACTTTCGTGCGGCTGTTTTCGCGCAGGGTGCGGGCGAGGCCGGGGGCGACGTTGATGTAGCTGTCCCGCCCGTTGCCCAGCCGCCAGTCCCACGGGCCGACGCCGCCGATGGAGACGTAGCTGCGATCCGTCTTGTAGCCGAGATCGCCGCGCAGATAGGCGTTCACGGCTGCCGGATAGGAGGCATCGATGCCATAGAAGCTGGGATCATTGTCGGGCGTTTCGCCGGCGTTGTCGTAATCCTTGCCGGTGTAGCGGGCATCGAGCCGCCCGATGGTGAGGCCGCGATCGCGCAGCAGTTCCTTGTAGAAGCGGCCGGGCGTGACGCGCAGGTTGGCCTGTTCGAGATAGGTTTCCGAAAGGCCGGTGAAGCGGGCGAGTTCGCGGCGGATGGTGGCGCGTTCCTCTTGGGCCAAGCTGTTCCCCTTGATCAGCGCGGTGATGTAGGGGCCGGTGGCGAAGGCGCGGGCTTCGGCGACGAAGGCTTCCAGGTTGGCCGGCTTGGGGTTCAGCTTGTTGTGATACCAGGCGGCGGCGGCATAGCTGGGCAGCAGGCCCAGATATTGCATTTCATTGCCCTCATCCTCGGCCTCCAGACCGAAATCGAGGATGGCGGAGATGAGGATGACGCCGTTCAAGGCCACATCGTTGTACTGCCGGTTGAGTTCATGGGCGACGGCGGCGGAGCGGGTGGTGCCATAGGATTCGCCGCCGAGGAACTTGGGCGCATTCCAGCGATTGTGCTCGTTCAGCCACAGGCGGATGAACTGGGCGATGGATTCAGCGTCGGACTTCACGCCCCAGAAGCTCTTGGGATCGGTCTTGCCCAGGGCGTGGCTCCAGCCGGTGCCGACGGGATCGATGAACACCAGATCGGCGACGTCGAGCAGCGATTCCGGGTTGTCGCTGATGTCATAGGGCGGGGCGCCATCGTCCTTGGCGTCAGGGATGTCATAGGGCGGGGCGCCATCGTCCTTGGCGTCAGGGATGTTCACCCGCTTCGGCCCGAAGGCGCCCATGTGCAGCCACAGGCTGCCCGATCCGGGGCCGCCGTTGAACAGGAAGAACACCGGGCGGTTCGCTTCCGGATTGTCCTTGATGTAGGTGGTGGCGAAGATGGCAGCGGTGGGCTTGCCGTCCTTGTCAGACAGGTAGGTTTCGCCGGCAATCGCGGTGTAGTTGACACGCACGCCGCCGAAGGTGCCGCTGCGCTTGGCAACCACGCGGTTGGGGGCGGGGATGGCG